>DAOUQK010000044.1 GCA_030625695.1 Paracoccaceae bacterium
TAAAGGCAAGGTGGAAGGGCTGGTCGGCTACTCCCGCCGCAACTTCATGGTGCCGATGCCGCGCTTCGCAAGTTGGGCGGCGTTCAACGACTATCTCGAAGATCAGTGCCGCAAACGACAAGCTGACATTCTGCGCGGCCAGGTATAGCGACCAGTAATAGTCGGCACTGTTGCGCCAGTGAGCCAGGTTGACGTTGACGAGATCGAGGAACGGGGGTTTCTCAACGTCAGCTTTCAGATTGTATGGCGACACGATGACCGCCGGAATTTCAAACAGGGGCGAGCCGTTGATGATTGGCAAAATGGGTTCGCCAATCATGACTTCTTCGACCGACTGTGTGACAGGGCCGTTCCGTTTCGTCGAGACGTGGAAACGGCGGACGGTATAGGCGGGCTCCAAGGTTAGGACCAGGTGCTGTTCAACGCCTGTGTCTTCCAGGTCCTCGTTATCCTCGTGCAGGCGCAGGTAGGTCAGTTTTTGACGACCGCCAACGAGTTCTTCTTTCCAGTCAAGAATCGACTCGGCCTTGAAGGTCGAAATGAACGGTGCCGCTGTCGGTGAATTGTCGGCCACGGGAAAATCGAGCAACATTGCAATGCGGCCCAGAGACAGAACTTCGCGCAATGTGTCTTCCAGCAGCACGTTGAAGCTGTTGCCTTCGAATGTGGCGGCGTCGCGCATCGGTTCGATACGGTCGGGCAATTCCAGGATTGGCTCGTTGCGCGACACAGAACCGACCATCCCGCGCAAGGTGCGTTCCGCGACGGCATAGAAGGACGAGCCTGTCAGGTAGCGCGTGTACTGCTGCTGCGTCATGCCTTCAGGCTGCGGCAGGTAAACGGTGCTTTGGTTCTTCAGCCGATCTTCGCCCGCAATCACATCGCGGATTTTGTCATAGGCTTGCCGTTGCTCTTGGTAGGTGCGGTGATTGATTTTCATTTCTACAGGCCCCGCGCGATGATTGACCAGGGAATGTCAAAGTGAGACGTATTTGCGACCACCCGGACACGAACCCCTTCGGGCGTTCGATCACCAAAAACACCGGCGAGTTCGACACGCGGATGCTCGTCCGCTGTCTTTGTCGCGGCGGTGATCAGGTTATGGAGGTCGTCGGGCGGGATCGGGATGTCCAGGTGGAAGGCGGTGTGAATGTCTTCGCCGATCAGGCGGGACCCGTTTGGGGTCCGTTGGATAATCACAGATTGAAGGGGCATTCGTTTTTCTTCCTCTTTTGTTTGTCGGCGGGCCAAAGAGGTCGGGAAAAAGGATAACCCGGTGCGGGCGACCCACCGACAAGAGCCAAGCGCGCACAGAACAATAGTAGAACAGGCCGCGGGCGCGGTGTTACCGGAGATAAAGGTAATGGTCGGGCGAAAGCAGGTAGCGTGTGCGGGGATTGCGGGGGCGCAGAGAATTGCGCAGAGACGCGGTGTTGGGGTCGTTTGGGCATGACTGTGCGGCAAATGCGTGGAAACGCAGCTCTGCCGCGTTACGCTTGATCTTTTGCAGGGTTTCGTTGGGCATTGGGCGTGGTCGGTTTGCGCGCTGCTGTGAATGCAGGGGCATGGTGGGGTATTTGTGGAATTGTGATCTTCTATATTGGCCCGGGTCCGGTGGGGGTCGCTCTCAGAAAGGGGGTGGTCGGGCGCAAAACCACGATTTCCTTGTGATATTCGGTGCGTTACAAGGATTGTGGCGGTGATTGTGCTGCAAGATCAATGCGTTGATGGTCTTGCCCAACGTATTGCTGATCATTTGGGCAAGGAGAATGCAGTCAGAGGACGGATTTCTGCCCCAAGTCAGGGACAAAATGATGCGCCCTGCACTATCGCACGTATGACATGGGCATGAAAAAATGTTGTCGTAATAACCAAGGAACGATGCGCCCTAACGCGCGTAATGTGTGGGCATAAAAAAATGTTGTCGTAATTCTCAGGACAACGATACCAAAATGACGACAACATTTTTTCATGCCCACGTGACACGCGCGTTATACCGCCTGCATCAGCACCCCTGCACCTATAACTTGGTTATTCCCACCTTGTTCCATGGTCGTCCCACCACCCACCGCTCCTGTATGATCACGATGCAGCAACGGAGACACGCCTATGGCTGGCCGAACATACAAAACAAAGCACGCGACCAATCTCGTCAACGCCATGCTTGATGCTGACGCATTCTCGATGGGTCGCGATGATTTGCACATCTGGCTCGCCACGCGCACCAATGACGTGGCCAGGTGCGTTATCGTCGAACTTGTGACCCGAAACCTGATCACCAACCCGAAAGGAAACCAATGCCCTTCGACTTCCCGACGCACAGCATGACCCCGACTGACCGCGCACGACGTCTCCGACACCAAGGCAAATCTTGGGCAATCGTCGCCGCCTCTCTTGCTCACCGCTGCTCACCACAGGAACGCGTCGCAACATTGAAACGCGTTCACCGTGAAGAGTTCGCCTAATCGTATTGGCCGTAGGTGTTGTCGTACGCGATGTCCAGATCGCGCACGGCATCCTTCCACTTCGCTCCAAATTTAACCTGTTCGTCAGGATCCACTGCACTTTCCGATAACCGACGCAAATGCTTCTCTTTCCGCTTTGCCTCTTCCAATTCCCTGGAATACGAGTTCGACGTGTCCTGATCCTCGATTAGCGCCTTCTCCCAGAAGTAGATACCACTTTCCCAACCTGCTTTCTCGGTTCCGTTCGCATCGCGCCAATTTTCACCATCGACTGACACTTCGATGATCTCACACTCAACGCCGACCTTGCGTTCCTCTGCATCCCAATACCGCTGACACCGCTTGCGATACCACTTGCCATAGAGGAACGTATTGATGTCTTTCGGGCATTCCTCATTGCGTCGATCACCCCACTGGCTGACTTCGAAATACACCTCTTTGTCGAAGTCAGGCGGTGTGCGCGACTTGGCTTTTGGAAAACCAGCCTTGTGCAACGCGTCAAACTCCTGCTCCCCCTGACCGCGTTCATACTCCTTGTGCTTGTCGCCAAGCCTTGAACCATAGACAGGTGACTGCGGGTCTTTCAGGTCGATCAAGCTAAGGTGGTTGAAATCCGCGAACAGGCATTCCTCGACGAAACGCTTGCGCAGGTCGTCGATTGAAACGCCATCCTCAAGCTGATCCTTGCACCATGTGTCCCATGTCACTGTACGGTTATTCTCCCGGTTCCTATCGCGTTCCTGCACCGCCGAATACCTCTCTGCACCGGCAACCGCGCTTTGCAATCGTGCCCACCACGCGTTCACCTTGTCGCGCAATTCGTCCTTTGTCTTCGAACGGCCCGAAAACCATCCGTTGAGCGCGTTGATGCTCATGTCCGGCTGCAACACGTCATGCCACCATGTCGCTCCTGCGAATTTCTTCATCCATTTTGCCAGGTCTTCGCCGGGGTCGTCCTGAGGTAGATACTTCGATGGGTGCGCGACTTGGCCGTCGTAAAGTCCTTCGATCTGTTGAACGACGCCTATCCACACTTCCTGCCCGTCGAGTGCGCGGTGCCAAGAGCTGTAATTCACCTCTTTCTCGAACGGGTCGTTCTTGAATTCCTCGTTGCACAGATCGGCAATTCGCTTTTTGGTGATGTTGAACGCAAGCAATCGGGCGGTGTCTTTCACATTATAGCGGTCGAGTTCCACGTTGTTGTGAATTTTCTTTATCCTGCCCATCACCGGTTCTCCTTCATCCAGGACACGAGGTCCTCGTGCAGGTATCGTACTAACCGTGAATTTGGCTGAGAATATGACGGCCCAACACCATCCTTGCGCCACCGGAACATCGTTTCGTCCGTGACGCCAAGAAACTGTCCAGCCTCGCGGCTCGTCATAACCTGGGGTGGGTGGGACCGGATCAGGTCATTGTGCAGAGTTTTTAGCTGCTCTGAAAGTTCGTCGATGGTCATAGGTATATCCTCGTGAGTGAGGCCTATGACTGCCGCGTCTCCTGCTCCTGATCGGCAAATGCCGTCGCTCACGCGTGCAGCCTTCCTTACCCGGTCAGGTCATTACGCCCGGGCATGGAGGCGTATGTCGTCAACATTTAGGCGCGCTTGCGTTTCAGTTCAACAACGGATGAAGGTGTTACCCCCAATTGGGTGTTGATCGCCGACGCAATTGCATTTGCCGCGCGGCTCTGCTCATCATGGCTCGGCTCACCATAATGCCCGAGCATGCGTAGGTCGTCGTCGGTCATGGTCTGCTGTGCCAACCACCTGTGAACGTGACGCGGCGCAACTTCACGCGCCGTTGACATCCACAGGTGGCGCAAATCGCCCGCTGCTGTCGTCGGCAAACGATCCAATACATCCAAATGCCCACGCTCACCATCAACCTTGCGACGCGATGGGAACACCCACTCGCAATCGTCATACCGAATCTCCCACAGGCGTTTAAATAGCCTGACCACTTCGTCGGACACGACGATCTTCCTTTCTTCCTCCTGACGCTTCAATCTGCCGAATGTGACCGTGCCCGCGTCGAGTTCAACCTGGTCCCAAGTTAGTGGGCGCAAACTGTCCTCGTGACGGAAGCCTGTGTACCAAGTGATCATCCACGCCAGTCGAATGTGCTCATTCTTGATGGCGTTGATCTCGCTCTTTCTATCAACCCAAGGCACCGACATGTCGAGTTTGCCCGTCTGCACGCGCGACCGCGTTTTGGTGTTGTCGAGGAGTGACGGAATGGGCAAAGCTAGGGCGCAGAGTTTGTTGATGAACCGCACGACTGCCCCTGCGACCGAGCTTGCGTGGTTCGCCGCGTGGGCCTTGTCGAGTTGCAGATTGTTCAGGTGTTGATTGATCTCAAGGATCGGCAATTCGTCAACAGGCACATCTGCCCAACGTTTGAGATGATTGGCAAACGAGTTGCGGTAGTCATATGCAGTACCCGGCTTCATCTGTGCCTTGCCTGACGCACGCGGTTGTGTGCGGTGCGCGATGTATTGTTCCAAAGCCTGCGCGAAAGTCGGGATACCGAGACGCGCCCGTGCCGTCTCTTGCTCGTCACGCGACAACACTCGCCCCTCCGTTATGTCGTGCGCAATCTTGCCCACCTGACCTTTCGCCCATTTGCAGTGCGTGACCTTCGATGCCCATTGCCCGAGCTTGACCGAACGTGTCTTTTGCGTCGTCGGGTCCCACTTGTTGACCCACCAAGTTTTGACACCACCTTTCGTGACGCAGAGGCGCAGCCCTTTGACCGTGGGGTCGGTGAACCATGTCGTTTTGTCGGCGGACAGTGGCTTGAGGTTTGAGTCGGTGAATTTGATATGTGGCATTTGGTGATCCTTGTAACGACGAAATTTTACAAGGTTCACGTTACGTTCCAACACCGGTGAAACCCAACCAAAGATTGGTCAGGCACCTTATTCTTATGGCTATAAGCGACTTGATGTGCTTGAAAACTAAGTGAAAAGAATGGTGAGCCGTGTTGGTTTCGAACCAACGACCTACTGATTAAAAGTCAGTTGCTCTACCAACTGAGCTAACGGCCCATCTCATTCTTGGAAACAGCAGGCTGTTTCCCATGCCGCTCTTTAAGCCAATTCATCCGTCGGGATCAACCGGTTAAATTGCGAAAATTGCACCCGATATCGATGGTCCGGGTGCCCTGCTAGGCGCGCTTGTTAGGTAAGGGCGACGGCGCGGTCAAGCCCTAATGTGAGTGCAGCGCGTACATTCGCTGGATTCATCTTTCCCCCGGCGTTATAGGCCGAGCATGGCTGACCAGATAACCACCGGATTACCGTTCCTTAAGATGCATGGGCTGGGTAATGACTTTGTCGTTATCGATGCGCGCGCGCGCGATGTGAAAATCTCACCCAAATTGGCGCAAGCGATTGGTGATCGCCATTTCGGGGTCGGATTTGATCAGCTTGTTGTGATCTGTCCGGGGGATACTACCTGTGATGCACGTTTGGTTTTTCTGAACGCCGATGGCTCTACCGCACAGGCCTGTGGTAATGCGACCCGCTGTGTGGCGCGACTTTTGATGTCCGAGACCGGATTGGGCACTCTGCGCCTTGCCACCCCTCGAGGGGTTCTGACGGCGAATGACGCAGGCAATGGGCTGGTGTCGGTCAACATGGGGTCCCCGATGCTGCGGTGGGACGAGGTGCCACTTGCGCGCCAGACTGATACGCTGAACCTGCCGGTCGACGGTGATCCGGTCGCCACAGGCATGGGCAATCCGCACTGTACGTTCTTTGTTGACGACCTTGATGCGATTGATTTGCAAACCTTTGGACCAAAGATCGAACATCACCCACTGTTTCCGGAACGCACCAACGTGCAGATCGCCCAAATCATTGGTCAGAATCATATTGCCGTGCGCGTATGGGAACGGGGTGTAGGGGTAACGCTGGCGTCCGGCTCGTCCTCCTGCGCAGTGGCTGTGGCGGCGGCGCGGCGCGGGTTGACCGGCAAGTCTGTACAGGTTGATCTTGAAGGCGGCGGTCTGAGCATTGACTGGCGCGATGATGGTGTCTGGATGACCGGACCAACCCAGCATGTATTCAGCGGCACGCTGGCGCAATCATTTCTGGACGGGGTGACATGAACGCACCAGTTTTCACCACGCTGGGTTGTCGCTTGAACGCCTATGAAACCGAAGCCATGAAAGAACTGTCGGCGCGTGCCGGGCTGTCCGACACTGTGGTGGTGAACACCTGCGCCGTCACCAGCGAGGCCGTTCGCAAGGCCCGTCAGGAAATACGCCGCCTGCGTCGGGACCATCCGCAAGCTCGGCTGATCGTCACCGGCTGTGCCGCACAGATCGACCCGCAAAGTTTTGACGCCATGCCCGAAGTGGACGCGGTGATTGGCAATACAGAAAAGATGGCCCCCGCAACCTGGCAAGGTCTGGCGGCGGATTTCCTTGGCGATATCGAACCAGTGCAGGTGGACGACATCATGTCGGTGCGTGAAACGGCGGGGCACCTGATTGATGGGTTCGGCACTCGTGCGCGGGCTTATGTGCAAATCCAGAACGGCTGTGATCATCGCTGTACGTTTTGCATTATCCCTTTTGGGCGCGGCAATTCCCGGTCGGTCGCGGCGGGGGTTGTGGTGGATCAGATCAAGCGCCTGGTGGGTCGCGGTTACAACGAGGTTGTTTTGACCGGGGTGGATATGACCAGCTGGGGTGCCGACCTGCCGTCAGAGCCGAAATTGGGCGATCTGGTGCTGCGCATTCTGCGGCTGGTGCCCGATCTGGCCCGGTTGCGGATCAGTTCGATTGATTCGATTGAAGTGGATCCCCAGTTGATGCAGGCAATCGCGACTGAGCCACGATTAATGCCGCACCTGCATCTAAGCCTGCAACACGGCGACAACATGATCCTGAAGCGAATGAAACGGCGGCACCTGCGCGATGATGCGATCCGCTTTACCGAAGAGGCGAGGCGCTTGCGGCCCGACATGACGTTTGGCGCGGATATCATCGCCGGGTTTCCGACCGAGACGCCAGAGATGTTTGAGAACTCAATGCGCTTGATCAAGGACTGTGGGCTGACATGGCTGCATGTGTTCCCTTACTCGCCCCGCCCCGGCACGCCGGCGGCGCGGATGCCACAAGTCAATGGCAAGGACATCAAGGCACGGGCAGCCCGGCTGCGTCAGGCCGGGCAGGCACAGGTTGTGCAGCATTTGCAGGCCCAGGTCGGCCAGAGCCACCGTGTATTGATGGAAAGCCCGCATATGGGGCGGACTGAGCAATTTACCGAAGTGATGTTCGAGGCGGCGCGGCCTGTTGGCGGCATCATTAAGGCTCACATCGCCGGCGCATCCACCCGCCAGCTAACTGCTAGTTAAAGGAGCGCCTTTGGCGCACAGGTTTAACTCGTTATCGGCCTTCGGCCGCTGCCTCGGGTTGGGCGGGGGGCGCGAGGCAAAAGAAAACCCCCAGCGGCAGGACCAATGGAGGTTTTCAAAATCGTTATGATCTTCGGCTTAGTCGTTGTCTTTACCCTTGATCGGTGCCCAGATGCGTTTGTTGGTCAGGTACAGCAGAACCGACAGGACTGTCAGCATCAACACACCGATAAACCCGGCCTGCTTGCGGGCCATCATCTTGGGTTCCGCCGCCCACATCAGAAACGCGGACACGTCCTGTGACATGTGGTGAACATCGTTGGCGTGACCATCGGCAAACTCAACACCTTCGTCGAACAACGGTGGTGACATAGCAATCCAACTGCCCGGCACCGTCCGGTGGCCATCTTCGTCCAGACAGGAATCCGGGTATCCGCCGTTGGCGAACACCGCGTTGTAATAGCCGTCGACATCCTCTGGCTCACATTCAGGTGCGTCGTGATACCCATCGAGCAGTGAAGCAATATACTCCGGCCCGCCCATACCTTTGAACATCTGGTTGATACCCAACCCGTAAGGCCCGTGAAAACCAGCGCGGGCCTTGGCCATCAGGCTCAGATCCGGTGCATCGGCGTCGGTATTGGCCGGAAAGTTATCGACCGGCGTTGCCGGGCGATAGTCATCCAGTTCGGGGTCGAAAATCTCAAAATTCTCAGCGGCATAGGCGCGGATCTGATCCTCGGGCATATGTGGCCCGCCTTCATCCGACAACGACCGGATCGGCACCAGCTTCATACCGTGGCAAGACGCGCAAACCTCGGTGTAAATCTGCAATCCACGTTGCAACTGGTTCTGATCAAAGGCGCCAAACGGACCTTCGTAGGAAAATTCAAAATCTTCCACATGGCCGCCGCCGCCACCTGCGGCCATGACGGCAACAGGGGAAATGGCAAGGGCGGCACTGATTGCTAGTGTCTTGAACATATCCTGCAATCCTTTCTTATTCTGCCGGGGATGCAGAGGACTCTGCATCGCCGTTTTTGCCATAATGCGCTTCAAAGTCTTCCTCGATCGTCGCAGGCGGCGCGTTTGGTTTTTCCAGCACGCCAAGCAGCGGCAGGATCACCAGGAAGTAGCCGAACCAATAGGCCGACGCGATCAGTGACCAGGTGGCATATGGCTCTTCTGCGGGCATGGAGCCAAGCCACATCAGCACCACAAAGTCGATCACCAACAGGGCAAACCACCATTTGAACATCGGCCTGTAACGTCCCGACCGCGCACTTGAGGTATCCAGCCATGGCACCAAGGCCATCACCGCAATCGCGCCGAACATCGCCAGCACGCCAAAGAACTTGGCGTCAATGATACCACCGGTCACGAAGGACGCGAATTGCACCACCCAGACCTCGGACGTGAACGCCCGCAGGATCGCATAAAACGGCAGGAAGAACCATTCGGGCACGATATGCGCCGGCGTCACCAACGGGTTGGCCTCGATATAGTTATCCGGGTGGCCGAGATAGTTCGGCATGAACCCAACCACGGCCCAGAAGATCGCCAAAATCACGCACAGCGCGAAGAAGTCCTTGATCACAAAGTACGGCCAGAACGGCAGCGTGTCTTTCTCGGCCTCGGCCTTGGAGCCGCGCCGCACCTCAACCCCGGTCGGGTTTGAGTTGCCAGTGGTATGGAACGCCCAGATGTGGATCGCCACCAGTGCGGCGATTACAAACGGTAGCAGATAGTGCAGGCTGAAGAACCGGTTCAGGGTGGCATTGTCCACCGCAGGTCCGCCCAAAAGCCATGTCTGCAACGCTTCGCCGATGAACGGGATCGCGCCAAACAGGCCGGTAATCACCGTCGCCCCCCAGAACGACATCTGACCCCAAGGCAGTACATAGCCCATGAAACCAGTCGCCATCATCGCGAGGTAAATCAACATGCCGATAATCCACGTCACTTCACGTGGGGCCTTGTACGACCCGTAATAAAGCCCGCGAAAAATGTGCATATAAACTGCAAGGAAAAACAGAGAAGCGCCGTTGGCATGCAGATACCGCAGCATATAGCCGCCGTTCACATTACGCATGATATGTTCAACACTTGAAAACGCCAGATCAACATGGGGCGTGTAGTGCATCGCCAAAATGATACCGGTGACAATCTGCATCACCAGACAGAACGCCAGGACAATGCCCCAGATCCACATCCAGTTCAGGTTTTTCGGCGTCGGGATCATGATCGTATCATAAACCAGACCAACAATCGGCAGGCGGCTGTGCAGCCACTTTTCTGCGCCAGTTTTGGGTTCGTAATGATCGTGCGGAATACCGGACATTGTTCGCTCCTCTATCCCAGTTTGATCGTTGTTGCGTCGATGAATTCAGCCATCGGAATCGGCAAGTTCTCGGGCGCGGGGCCTTTGCGGATACGGCCCGATGTGTCATAGTGCGACCCGTGACATGGGCAGAACCAACCGTGGAAATCCCCGGCACCATCGCCCAGCGGCACACAACCCAGATGGGTGCAAACCCCCATCATCACCAGCCATTCGCCAGCCTCGTCCATGGTGCGGTTTTGATCCGACCCATCTTTGCCCGGATCATTCGCGTTACGCGCCACGTTGTCGATCAGATCATCCAGATCCACCGAGCGCGCGTCTTCTATCTCATCTGCACCACGACGGCGAATGAACACCGGCTTACCCAGGAACTTGACGCTGATCTGCGTGCCAACTTCGACGTCCGCGATATCCACGCGGATCGACGACAGGGCCCTCACATCCGCAGAAGGGTTCATCTGGTCGACCAGCGGCCAAACAGCGGCCCCGGCAGTAATGGCACCTGCTCCGGCGGTCACGTAATAGAGGAAATCCCTCCGGGTATCGTCGTGATCTTCTGCGTGGGACACGAGGTTAACTCCAATTCTTACGCCCGTGACGGGCAAACATAACAAGCATACCGCCCAAAAGCAGTATCTTTCGCGGGCTATTTATCGCGGGTTTTGTGGTTCGTCCAGCGGTCAAAGGCGCGCATGCGGGCAGGAAGACACGGTTTTGCTTAACAAACTTGCCACAATAGTACCTACGACGCACATCATTTAACCATTTGTTGTGGGAATCAGCCCAATGTTAGCCTTGTGTCAGCCCTGTGGCGGCGGGGTTGCCGCCATGCTCGACCTTGATTCGAAGGCTTTGAACCAGGCGGCCAGGGCGTCATTGCCTTTGCGCCAGCCGCGCGCGTCCAGACGGAAATCCAGATAGCTTAACGCACAACCAGCGGCGATCTGTCCCATATCAAGCGGCCCGTCCAGGTGGCCCATCCAATCGCGCTCCAACGCGGCACAGCCGCGCTCAATCTTGGCCCATTGTGCATCGCACCATTCATCCATCTGCTTTTCCTCAGGCCGCAACCGCCCTTCAAAGACTATCAACAGGGCAGCGTCCAGCATCCCATCCGCCAGAGCTTCAAGCGTGCGAGTCTGCCAGTGCGCCGCACCAGATTGATAAAGCCCTGCTTTTGCGCGATCATCGAAATAGGCACAAATCACCCGACTGTCGAACAACATCGACCCATCGGCCAGTTCCAGCGCCGGCACTTTGGTCAAAGGGTTCCTGGCGATCAACGCGTCAGACGGGGCAAGTGGCGTGCCCCCGGCATTGACCAATTCCACATCATCGCTCTGCCCGGTCTCATGCAGCAGCACCCTGACTTTGCGGACATAAGGCGAGGTAGGACTGTGATAAAGTTTCATGGAGCGTTCCTAAGTTTGACATTCAGGTCACCCTAGGACGGCGCACTTCAGCTGTCCAGAACGCCCCGCATCAAAGCTGCGAGAGCGCGTTCTTCTGAGCCTATCCCGTAGGCATCGACAAAACCCGCCGCCTTTTCGCGCGCTTCATCCGGTTTGTTCTGCGCCAACTTCCAGGTGCCATCGACGCCGGTCAGGCTCATCCGAAACGGCACAATCATCCGCATCATCTTGCCCAGCGCCTCAGGGTCCATCTTATCCGCAGTCCACGGCGCTTTTGGTTCCAGCTTTTCCTCAAATTGAGTCGACAGCCGGTCCAATACCCCGCGCAAGGCTTCATCCGGCAACCGTTCCAATGTGCCGCTTAAATGTACCGCCACATAATTCCAGGTCGGCACCTGCCCCTCAACCCCGTACCAATCGGGCGAAATATACGAATCCGGTCCAGAAACTGCGAGGAGAGCCGGCAACGGCTCGATGAGCGCGCGCGCAATAGGATTGGACCGGACCAGATGCAACTCGACGGACTTACCATCCTGCGCCACCACAAACGGCACATGCGCCACCATCGGCGTGCCTTCTCCTCCTACGGCCAACACGCCAAAGCCGCGTTCGCGGGCATAGGCAAGGTTAACCTCGTCGCTTTGGTCATGATAAACTTGGTTTGGATGCATCGGCCCGCCTTTATGCTGACAACGCTCTTGCAGGTTGGCGCGGGCTTTGGCAAGTTCCCCCTGTTCTCAGGGCGGGGCGAAATTCCCCACCGGCGGTAAGCAGACCTGATCTGTAAGCCCGCGAGCGCCCCGTGCTTCTTGCAGCCCTTCTTGCAGAAGACCGGGGGTCAGCAGATCTGGTGAGGCTCCAGAGCCGACGGTCAAAGTCCGGATGGAAGAGGACGTGCAGATGTATCGCCAACCCGGCGATGCCCCTGCCCGTGATCGCCTTGGGTGGACGTGTCGAAACCTAAAAAGGAGATCACTTATGACACTCACCCGATTTGCATTTATCAAAGCCAACTGGCACGCGGATATCGTGGACCGCGCGCTGGACGGATTCCTGTCAATCATCCCCGCCGCTCAGGTCGATGTATTCGACACCCCCGGCGCGTTTGAGATGCCCCTTCTGGCGCGCGACTTGGCCTTAAGCGGGCAGTACGGCACTGTGACGTGCGCCGCTTTTGTCGTGGACGGTGGCATCTACCGCCATGATTTTGTTGCAAGCGCTGTGGTCGACGGTCTGATGCGCGCAGGACTTGATAGCGGCGTTCCGGTTCTGTCGGTCTCACTGACGCCGCATCAGTATCAGGAAACCGCGCATCACGACGCCATCTTTGCCGCGCATTTTGAACAAAAGGGCCGTGAAGCCGCCGAAGCGGCCTTGCAAATCACCCAAACCCGCGCCCGTTTGGCGGCTTGAGGGAACGCCGTCCCCGGTCACGCCCGGGACGGCGTTATTTTGCTACTTTGACCGAATGATCCGGTTCGCCAACACCCCGATGCCTTCGATCTCAAGCTCGAACTCATCATCGGGTTCCAGACGTTTGCCGCTCTCCAGCCCACAGCCGGTGCCAACCGTACCCGAGCCGATGACTTCACCGGGATATATCGTTTCCGAGGCCGAGATATGTGCCAGAATGGCGGCAAAATCATGGTGCATATCGCGCGAATTGCCTCCGCCCCAGTCTACGCCATTAACCCGCGCCTGCATGTCCAGGGCCACCGGATGCGGCACTTCATCCGCCGTCAGGATGAACGGCCCAAGGATGTTGCCAGTATCAAAATCCTTACCCTTGGCCGGACCCAACTGACCGGCCATTTCCACCATCTGGGCATCGCGCGCCGAAATATCATTCAGGATGGTATAGCCAAAGATGTGATCCGGGGCATCGGCGGCAGAAATATCCTTGCCTTGCTTGCCCACCACAATGGCCAGCTCCAGTTCAATATCCAGGAACTCAGCGTAAGACGGCCAGAGCACATCCGCATCGTGCCCAATAAACGACATCCGGTTGCCTTTGTAATAGATCGGTTGATCGTACCAGACCTGAGGAATGCCAAACGCCCGCCCGGTCATCTTTTCAGCCGCCGCAAAGCTGTTCTTCAGATGCGTCTCAAACACCAGACAATCGCGGTATTGCACCGGTTTGAGAGGCGGCAAAAACGTCACATCCGCGGTTTTCAGAAGGGCGCGTTTGGTGGACCGGCGGATCAGGTGTTCCGCCTGTTCCAGACCATAGTCGCCCTCGTCAATCACCGACAGCATGTTGGTGAATGTCTGGGTTTCATACCGCGCCAGTTCCGCCGCCCGGTCGAGATCAAGCAACACCTCGTCGTCCAATGCGGCCACCACGCGGGACTTACCTTCGAATGAAACCGTTGCCAGGCGCATGTGCTTGTTCCTTGATTGGGTAAGTTGATGGTCAGCAATGGCAAAAGGGATACAGTGGCGCAAGGGGGGATGTTGCGGCTTAATAACAGGTCACGCTTTTGGCGGGGCCGCTCATCAAGCCCCGAAGGGGGCTTTCTTCGCAGCTTTTAAAAGGCCACCATGGTCAAAAGTTCATACTCAGCCACCTTGTCACTGTCCTGATTGGTCAGCGTCACATGCCAGCGCACCTCGCCATAGTTCTCATTGCGCGGCGTCTTCTTTTTCACGACGAGGCGGACAGAAATGGCATCCCCCGCGCTCACCGGTTTCATGAACCGCAGATTATCCAGCCCGGTATTGGCCAGAACCGGCCCCTCGTTGGGTTCCACAAACAGCCCCGCCGCAAAGCTGAGCAACAGGTATCCATGCGCCACCCGCCCCGGAAAGAACGGATTCCGGCGCGCGGCAGCGTCATCCATATGGGCGTAAAAATTATCCCCGGTGAAATTGGCGAAATGTTCGATATCGTCCAGCGTGACGGTGCGCGGGTCCGTATACAGGGTTTCACCAATGCTAAGATCATGAAACCGCCGGGTGAACGGATGCACCGGACCTTTGACTTCTTGCGCGCCCGGCACCCAGGTCTTGGTAATTTCTGTCAGAATGTCAGGTGACCCCTGAATGGCGGTCCGTTGCATATAGTGCATCACACCGCGCACCCCGCCCAGTTCCTCTCCACCACCTGCCCGCCCCGGCCCACCATGCACCATATGCGGCAACGGTGATCCATGCCCGGTGCTTTCCTTCATCGAATCGCGGTTGTTGAAATATAGCCGCCCATGCATAGCACCCGCGCCCAGCGCCACTTGACGTGCGACATCCGCGTCATGGGTAATTACTGACGCGACCAGTGACCCCTGCCCCCGGTTGGCCAATTCGATGGCATGGTCAAGATCGCGGTAACCCATGATGGTGCTGACCGGCCCGAAGGCTTCGGTTTCGTGCACTGCTTTGGCCTTGTCCGGGTCAGCGCAATGAAACAGCATTGGCGGCACAAACGCACCTTTGTCGGGGTCCGCGCCATCGACTGTGAAATTGTCAGGATCGCCAAATACCCGTTCGGCCTCGGCGGCGATCAAAGCGGCCTTATCCAGAACGTC
>DAOUQK010000128.1 GCA_030625695.1 Paracoccaceae bacterium
GAAAAATCCCGCGCCCGCCATATCTCACGTGGCAAGATGCTGCCGCGCGACCGGGTGTCAAACCTACTTGACCCCGGCTCGTCGTTCCTTGAGGTCGGCACCACGGCGGCGCATGGCATGTATGACGGCGCGGCCCCCGGCGCGGGCGTGATTGCCGGCATTGGTCAGGTACACGGGATTGACGTGATGGTCATCTGTAATGATGCCACCGTCAAAGGCGGCACATATTTTCCGATGACCGTGAAAAAGCATCTGCGCGCGCAAGAGATTGCTCAGGAAAACAATCTGCCCTGCATCTATCTGGTCGACTCGGGCGGCGCCAATCTGCCCAATCAGGACGAAGTATTCCCGGACCGCGACCACTTTGGCCGGATATTTTACAATCAGGCTAACATGTCCGCACTTGGCATCCCGCAGATCGCCGTGGTCATGGGGTCGTGTACAGCAGGCGGGGCCTACGTTCCGGCAATGTCCGATGTGACAATCATTGTGCGTGACCAGGGAACCATTTTTCTGGCCGGGCCGCCTTTGGTCAAGGCGGCAACCGGTGAAGTAGTTTCCGCCGAAGACCTAGGCGGCGGCGACGTGCATACGCGCCTGTCCGGTGTGGCGGATTATCTGGCCGAAGATGATGCCCACGCCCTGGCATTGGCGCGCCGGGCGGTGGGATCGCTCAACCGGGGCGGCGGGGTGAACCCCGCCCTACGGATGGAAACCCCCGAAGAACCCGCCTATGACCCCGAGGAAATCCTTGGGGTGGTGCCATCCGATCCGCGCCAGCCTTATGACATCCGCGAAGTGATCGCGAGGTTGGTTGACGGCAGCCGCTTTGACGAATTCAAACCGCGCTACGGCGAAACCCTTGTAACCGGGTTCGCCCACCTTAAAGGCGTGCCCATCGGTATCATCGCCAACAACGGTGTGTTGTTCTCGGAAAGCGCTCTCAAAGGCGCGCATTTTGTCGAGCTGTGCTCGCAACGCCATATCCCCCTGGTGTTCCTGCAAAATGTCACCGGCTTCATGGTCGGGCAAAAATACGAAAACCAAGGCATCGCCCGTCACGGCGCCAAACTGGTGACGGCCGTAGCCACCACTAAAGTCCCCAAGATCACCATGATTGTCGGCGGCTCGTTTGGCGCAGGCAACTACGGCATGTCGGGCCGCGCCTATTCCCCCCGCTTCTTGTGGACCTGGCCCAATTCCCGCATTTCTGTGATGGGCGGTGAACAGGCCGCAGGTGTTTTGGCCACCGTCAAACGCGATGGCATCGAACGGGCAGGCGGCACATGGACAGCGCAAGAAGAATCCGCCTTCAAACAACCCACCCTCGATATGTTCGAACAACAGTCCCACCCGCTCTACGCCTCGGCCCGCCTCTGGGACGACGGCATAATCGATCCGCGCAAATCCCGCGAAATCCTGCACCTAAGCCTGCAAACCGCCCTCAACGCCCCGATCCCCGACACAAAATTCGGCCTGTTCAGAATGTAACCTTCTGCTCCCTTTTCATCTTGCCAAATAAACTCCGGGGGTCGTCATTGGCGCGCCATTGGTCCGAGAGACAATGGCGACGGGGCTGGCCCCCGGTCTGACAGCCCAACAAAGGACACCGCTCATGTTCAACACCATCCTGATTGCCAACCGCGGTGAAATCGCTGTCCGTGTCATGCAAACCGCACAGAAGATGGGCATCACTTGTGTCGCCGTCTACTCCGACGCCGACGCAAGCGCCAAACATGTCGAAATGGCCGACAAAGCGGTGCACATCGGCGGGCCAGCGCCAGCAGATAGCTACCTAAAGGGCGACGTCATCATCCAGGCCGCACTGGACAGCGGCGCGCAAGCGATCCACCCAGGCTATGGCTTCCTTTCAGAGAACCCGGATTTTGTCGATGCGGTGCAAAAGGCCGGGCTGACTTTCATTGGCCCCTCAGGCGATGCAATTCGCGCCATGGGCCTCAAGGACGCCGCCAAGGTTTTGATGGAAAAGGCCGGCGTGCCGGTGGTTCCGGGCTATCACGGTGCCAATCAGGGCGACGCCTTTCTCGCCGAACAAGCCGATAACATCACCTACCCGGTGCTGATCAAGGCAGTCGCAGGCGGCGGCGGCAAAGGCATGCGGCTGGTCGAAACGCCCGATACCTTCGACGAGGCGCTGCAAAGCGCCCGAGGAGAGGCCGCCACAGCCTTCGGAAACACCGATGTTCTGGTCGAGAAATACGTCAGCAAGCCTCGCCATATCGAAATTCAGGTGTTCGGCGACGGCACAAATGCCGTCCACCTGTTTGAACGCGACTGCTCGCTGCAACGACGTCACCAGAAGGTGATAGAAGAGGCCCCGGCACCGGGCATGACGGCGGAAATGCGCGAGGCCATGGGCCAAGCCGGAGTGTGCGCCGCCGAGGCAATCGGTTATTCCGGGGCCGGCACAGTTGAATTCATCGTCGATGCCTCGGATGGGCTGCGCACCGATCGTTTCTGGTTCATGGAAATGAACACCCGCCTTCAGGTCGAACACCCGGTCACCGAGGCTATCACCGGGGTTGATCTGGTCGAGTGGCAATTGCGGGTGGCCGCGGGCGAACCCCTGCCCAGGCAACAACATGACCTGCACATCACCGGCCATGCCTTTGAGGCGCGCCTTTACGCCGAAGACGTCCCCAAGGGTTTTCTGCCCGCTACCGGTACTCTGACCCATCTGAACTTTCCCAAGGACGCCCGCGCCGACAGCGGCGTGCGCCAGGGCGATAGCATCAGCCCCTGGTACGATCCCATGATTGCCAAACTGGTGGTACATGGCACCACACGGGGGGCCGCCCTGAACCAGCTTGAACGGGCTTTGCGTCATACGGATGTCGGTGGGCTGACCACCAACATTTCCTTCCTGAGTGCACTTGCCTCACAGCCGGACTTTGTTGCTGGCGATATGGATACCGGGCTGATCGCACGTCACATTGACACCCTCACTCCGGCTCCGGTGGCCTGCACCAAGGCACGCTCCATCGCCGCTTTGGCGGCATTGGGACTATGGAACAATCCAAATGTCAGCGGCTTTACCCTGTGGCAGCCATTGACCCGGGACGTGACCCTGACCCACCACGACGAAGACATCATCGTCCGGGTCAGCACCAACGGACCTCAGGATTTTACCGTGGTCTTACCGCAGGCGTCCCATCACGTGGTCCGGCGCGACGGGGTCTGGTGGTGTGATGCGACGCGGATTCTGGCGCGAGTGGCCGTTTCAGGCGATGAAATTACAGTGTTCTGGGGCAATGGATATCGCTTTACCCGCCATGACCCGCTTCAGCGTGAAACAGATGGCACAGGCGACGGCAATCTGATTCAGGCGCCGATGCCGGGTCTGGTCAAACTGATCAATGCCACCCCGGGCCAATCCGTGACCAGCGGTGACCGCCTGGCGGTTCTGGAAGCGATGAAAATGGAACATTCCCTTTTGGCCGCGCGCGACGGCGTGGTTGCCGAGGTGTTGGTCAAAGCGGGCGATCAGGTCGAAGCCGGCGCGGCATTGGTGCGACTGCAAGCAGAAGAGACCTGATGCCCTCCGAACAAACGTATTACTTGGTGAATCAGGCGTAGGGTGGGTGGTCAAAGGCTCAGCTAGGTTGAGGGTAACAGTGCAAGGGGATGCCAAAAATGAATGAACATGTCGAAATTTACGAAGTCGGGCCGCGCGACGGATTGCAAAATGAACAACAGGAAATTTCGACCATCGATAAGGTCGCCCTGGTAGATTGTCTGAGCCGTGCGGGGTTTTCGCGCATTGAAGTGGCCAGTTTTGTGAACCCGAAGAAAGTGCCTCAGATGGCTGATAGCGCCGCGGTTCTGGCAGGAATCACCCGTAAACCCGGGGTCCGATATGCTGCCCTTACCCCGAACATGCGGGGTTATGACGACGCATTGGGCGCGAAGGTCGACGAAATCGCGGTGTTCGCGTCAGCCAGCGAAGGGTTTTCACAGGCCAATATCGACGCCTCGATCGAAGAATCAATCGCCCGGTTCGAACCGATTCTGACAGCTGCCCGTCACATTGACCTTCCCGTTCGCGGTTATGTTTCCTGCGTCACCGACTGCCCTTATGATGGGCCGACCGACCCGGACAAGGTGGCCGAAGTGGCGGATAAGCTGTTTTCGATGGGCTGTTACGAGGTGTCTTTGGGCGACACATTGGGCCAGGCCCGCCCCGACAGCATAGCCCGCATGCTGATCAAGGTGCGCGAACGCATGCCGGTGACCCGGTTGGCCGGGCATTACCACGATACCGCCGGGCGGGCGCTGGAAAATATTGATGCCTCGCTGTCGCTGGGAGTTCGGGTGTTTGACGCCGCTGTTGGCGGCTTGGGCGGCTGTCCGTTTGCCCCCGGTGCGGCGGGCAATGTCGCCACCGAAAGTGTGGCCGCACATCTGGAACGTCTGGGATATGCAACCAGGTTGGATATGGATGTGCTGGAGCAGGCGGCTGATATGGCCCGCGCCATGCGATCTTAAAGTCAGGGCAGGGCAGGGAGAAAGCCATGTTTGAAACTATTGAGCTAAGCACCGACGCGCGCGGTGTGGCGACGCTCACCCTGATCCGGGTCAATAAACACAATGCACTGTCGGCGCAGATGATTGGCGAGCTTACGCAAGCCGCACAGCAACTGGCGCAGGACGACGCCGTGCGCGTTGTGGTCCTGACTGCGCGCGGTAAAACCTTTTGCGCGGGCGGCGATCTGGCCTGGATGCAGCAACAGATGGGTGCAGATGCCGCCACCCGCTTTAAAGAAGCCCGCAAACTGGCCGAGATGTTGCAGGTACTCAATACCCTGCCCAAACCGCTGATCGGAGCACTTCAGGGCAATGCCTTTGGTGGTGGCATTGGCATGGCTTGCATTTGTGACGTGGCAATTGGCGTTGATCACTTGAAAATGGGCCTGACCGAAACCCGCCTCGGTATTATCCCCGCCACCATCGGCCCGTACGTTATTGCCCGCATGGGCGAAGCGCGTGCCCGCCGGGTGTTCATGTCGGGACGGATATTTGACGCAGGCGAGGCGGTTGATCTGGGTATTCTGGCCCGCTGTGTGCCCGAGAGTGAGTTGAGTGCTGCGATAGACGCCGAAGTCGACCCTTACCTTTCCTGCGCACCCGGTGCGGTGGCTGCCGCCAAGGCCCTGGCCCGCGATCTTGGCCCGCGCATAGACAAGGCAGCCATTGACCTTTCGATCAAGGCCCTTGTCGCGGCCTGGGAGACGCAGGACGCTGAACAGCGAATATCAGCGTTTTTGGCCAAGCAGCCCCTGAAATGAAACGGTCGGATTTTGGGTCATGAACTGTGGGTCTAAATCTTGACGAACCGAATGACCTGAAGCCATCTGAACCTGCGCCTAGCGGGGCCTTAAAGCCCAGGTTAGGTGCAAAATTCCCAAGGAAAGTCGAAGTTAGTAAATGTCGGTCGAACGCACACTGCTGAAAGCGCGAAAAAGTGCCAAGCGTGGAGATTTGGGCGCAGCGCGGGATCTTTATCAAAGCGTGTTGGCAAAATACCCGGGCAACAAAAGGGCCTTGCAGGGGTTGGATGCCCTGCAACACACAAAGCCACCCGTGCAACGCCCTGTCCGGATCGGCCCGCCCCGGGAAGAGCTGCGCCGGTTGATGGACCTGCACGAACGCGGCGAGATGGACGCAGTGGTCAAAGGCGGAGAAGCCATGGTTCGGGCCTATCCCGGTTCGGTGAATGCGCAGATCATGCTGGGGGCGGCTTATACTGGGCTGAAGCGTCTGGATGATGCGGTGAAATGTTATCGGCAGGCATTGCGCCTTGATCCGAACCAATCGGTCATTCACAATAATCTGGGTGTCGCACTGGCTTTGCAAAGCCGTGAGAAAGAGGCCGCAGCCTGTTATCGTCGCGCCATTGAACTGGAGCCTGACGATGCCGAAGCGCATAATAATCTGGGCAACATGTTACGATTTTCGGGGCAGATGAACGAAGCGTTGGACTGTTACGATGCCGCCTTGAAATTGTCGCCACACCATCCTGATGCGATGAACAATAAAAGCTCTGTACTTAATGAATTGGGCCGCTTTTCAGAGGCCATGGAGATCGTTCAAAAGGCCATCGAAATCGAACCTGAATTTACCCAGGCCCAACGCCAAAAGGGTCAATTGTTGGCCGAGACTGGTGATGTGGAAAAGGCAAAAGAACATTTTAGCCGGGTGAATGCCGCGGCCCCTGAAGATGCCAGGGCGCTGTTCCAGCTTAGCAGGGTAACAAAATTTGAGTCCGGCGATCCACAAATCACCCATATGGCCAGGTTGTTGGAAAATAAGGGCCTTCCCGACGAAGACCGCCAGATTCTTGGTTTTGCACTGGGTAAGGCATTGATTGATACAGGCGATCACGCGGGCGGGTTCTGGCACCTGAAAGAAGGCAACCGGGTCAGAATGAAAATATCGACCTACGACATTGATCAGGAAAAAACGGATTTTTTGAACATTAAGTCGGCCTTTGCCGCACCGGTGTCAGTGTTGGAGCCGTCAACGCCTGCGCCTGTCACGCCGATATTCATCGTCGGCTTGCCACGGTCCGGCACCACGCTGACCGAGCAGATTATCTCAGGTCATTCGACAGTGTTTGGCGCCGGTGAATTGGGGGATTTGGCCAATATCATCAAGGAAACTGATTGGCTGACCGGGGCACCTGACAAGGCAAAACTTGAATACTTGCGGGAAGGATACCTGAAATCCATTAGTGAAAAGGGTCAGGGTGCTGCGTATGTAACTGATAAGATGCCACTGAATTTCCGTTATGTTGGTTTCATTCTGTCCGCCATGCCGGAAGCGAAAATCATCAACCTGCAACGCGATGCAAGGGCAACCTGCTGGTCCAATTTCAAGGTAAGCTTTGATGATTTCGGCAATGGATTTGGCGACGACCTGGGGACAGTCGCAGAATTCTATAAAATGTACCGTACAATGATGGATCATTGGCACAATATCTTTCCGGGTCAGATTTACGATCTGCCTTACGAGGCGCTGACCGAAGACCCGGAGATGCAAGCCCGGGCGCTGTTGGACTTTGTGGGTCTCGAATGGGAGCCGCAGGTGCTCGAATTCCACAAGTCCAAAAGTTCCGTCAAGACGGGCTCAAGCTATCAGATGCGTCAGAAAATCTATAAGGGGAGCTCTGATGAGTGGCGCAAGTTTGCCCGTTTCATGCCAGAGCTATTGGCTGATCTGGACGGGTATTGAACCAGCGGCGGCAATGCCGATGAGTTTTTGCGATGGCTTGACGGTGTGTATAGGTCCGGGATGGGGTTTAATGCGGGCGAAACCGATACAGATTATGAACCAGATTCGGATTGCTAAACACGAGCGATCCATACACCTTTGATGCGGCAGGTATTATCTGAAGGCAAACCCCGAAATTCTCTCATATCCCTGAAATTGAATGTGGATTTACCTGTTAACAACCCGAATCTATCATGAAGAACCGGTGGTGCCCCCGTTGACCCTCTGGGTTGGCAGGAGTAGAGAATGGTATGGTTAATACTGCCAATTGACGGCGTGCCGACCTTGTACGCTGGAAAGGAGCCGACCTTGGAAGAGATGTTGCGGGAATACCTTCCCATTCTGGTGTTTTTTGCTGTCGCGGTGGGGCTTGGCATTGTGCTGATCCTGGCGGCGGTGGTGGTTGCGGTGCGCAACCCCGATCCGGAAAAACTGAGCGCCTATGAATGCGGGTTCAACGCCTTTGATGATGCACGAATGAAATTTGATGTGCGGTTCTATCTAGTGTCGATCCTGTTCATCATCTTTGATCTTGAAATTGCCTTTCTGTTTCCCTGGGCCGTGGCGTTCAAGGACATTAGCATGGTCGGCTTCTGGTCGATGATGATCTTCCTGGCCGTTCTGACCATAGGTTTTGCCTATGAATGGAAGAAAGGCGCATTGGAATGGGATTAGCGACGGCTCAAGGCGACAAAGAGGTCGCCACCAAAGCCCTGAATGCGCAGTTGCAGGACAAGGGATTTCTGATCACTTCGACCGAAGATATCATCAATTGGGCCCGCACAGGCTCTTTGCACTGGATGACATTTGGTCTTGCCTGCTGTGCTGTTGAAATGATGCACACCTCGATGCCGCGCTATGACGCCGAACGCTTTGGCATCGCGCCGCGCGCGTCCCCACGTCAGTCCGACCTGATGATTGTCGCGGGTACCCTGACCAACAAGATGGCGCCCGCCTTGCGCAAGGTTTACGACCAGATGCCCGAGCCGCGCTATGTGATGAGCATGGGGTCCTGCGCCAACGGCGGCGGCTATTACCACTATAGCTATTCGGTGGTGCGCGGCTGCGACCGGATCGTGCCGGTGGATATCTATGTTCCGGGCTGCCCGCCAACGGCCGAGGCGCTGCTTTATGGTCTGCTGCAACTACAACGCAAAATACGGCGCACAGGGACAATTGCCAGATGACTGATGCACTGAAAGACCTTGGCGCCCATATCGAAGCCAAACGCCCCGATTGCGTGCTGGCCTGGGATGTCACCCGGGGTGAGTTGAACATCAATGTGGCCCCGGCCAACATCGTCGGGTTTGTCGAGTTTCTCAAGACCGACCCGACCTGCCGGTTTTCAACCATGATTGACATTACGGCGGTAGATTACCCTGAACGGCCCAAACGCTTTGAAATGGTCTATCATTTCCTGTCGATGTACCAGAACCACCGCATCCGGTTGCGCATGGGTGTGCGCGAGGATGATATGGTGGCGTCGATCACCGACGTCCATCCCTCGGCCAACTGGTTTGAACGCGAAGTGTTTGACATGTTCGGCATCCTGTTTTCTGGCCACCCGGACCTGCGCCGCCTGCTGACTGACTATGGTTTTCGCGGCCACCCGTTGCGGCGCGATTTCCCGACCACTGGCTATACCGAAGTCCGCTATGACGAGGTCGAAAAACGGGTGGTTTATGAACCGGTTTCGCTGGTTCAGGAATACCGGCAGTTTGATTTCATGTCTCCTTGGGAGGGGGCCGAATATATCCTTCCGGGTGATGAAAAGAAAACCGGGGAAGACGCATGAAGGATGATATACAGCGCAGCGATGCCCTGACGGGCGAGCAGAAAATCCGCAACTTCAACATCAATTT
>DAOUQK010000388.1 GCA_030625695.1 Paracoccaceae bacterium
TTGGACGTGCATGCGCAATGGGCGGTGATGAACAAAACCGGGCAATGGCGTTTCACCCCGCCGACCCATGTGGTTGCCGCGTTTCTTGAGGCGCTGCGGGCACACGAGGCCGAAGGCGGCGTGGCGGCGCGCGGTGCGCGATATGCACAGAATCGTGATGTTGTGGTGGCCGGAATGCGTGATCTGGGGTTTGAAACACTGCTTAAAGATCGCTGGCAATCGCCGATTATTGTCACGTTTTTTTGCCCGGCCAGCCTGGCGTTTGAGTTTACCCGGTTTTACGAGCTGATGAAGGACAAGGGGTTTATCATCTATCCCGGCAAGTTGACCGTGGTGGATAGCTTCCGCATCGGTTGTATCGGTCAAATGGACGAGGATGTAATGCGCGATGTAGTGACCGCAGCGGGGAAATGTCTGGCAGAGATGGGCGTGAACAGCGCCGCACCGCCAAGCGAAGCATTGGAAGAACGTGAGAAACTGGTGGCCTAGGGCCGCAGCAATGAAAACGGGTTAACAAAAGGAACAATCCGATGAGCAACTTTAGCGAATATAAATTCACCCGCACCTATCAGGGTAAAATCAAGGCCATGGTGCTGGACTGGTCGGGCACATTGGCCGATGCTTATGTAATTGCGCCCGCCGTGGTGTTTGTCGAGGTCTTCAAAAGCCAGGGCGTCGAGATTTCGATGGAAGAGGCCCGGGGGCCGATGGGCCTGCGCAAGGATATCCACATCAAGAAACTGACCGAAGATCCGGTGATTGCCGCCCGTTGGGAAGCGATCAAAGGTGCGCCTCCGACGCAGGCCGACGTTGACGCGATGTTCGCCGAATTTGTACCGGCTCAGCTGGCTTGTCTGCCGAAATACACGGCGTTGTTGCCGGGTGTAAAAGAGGCCGTAAATGGGCTTCAGGCGCAGGGCATCAAGATGGGCGTTTCCACCGGCTTTACCCGGGTTATGGTCGACGTGCTGCTTAAGGATGTGATCGCCCAAGGCATCGTGCCGGATGCGACCGTCGCCGGTGACGAAGTGGTCAATGGCGCGCGTCCGGCGCCGCATATGGTGTTCAAGAACCTTGATCTGATGGACATTTCAGATGTGCGGTCGGTGGTGAAATGCGATGATACCGTTTCCGGCATCGGCGAGGCGATGAATGCCGGCTGCTGGGGTGTCGGGTTGGTGCGCTATTCCAACTATATGAACATCAACACGCTGGACGAAGAGGCGACATTGTCTGACGCCGATATCGCCGCACGGATGGCCAAAACCCGCAAGATACTGGAGCAGGCCGGGGCGCATTATGTGATTGATTCGCTGGTCGAACTGCCTGCGGTGATCGACGATATTAACGCCCGTCTGGCGCGTGGTGAAAAGCCATAAGTCAGTGATCAACGCTGTCCCGGGCTTGGCTCGGGACGGTATCGTAGGGTGTGCATTTTGCGCACCTCTTTTGTCGGGGTGGTGCGCAAAATGCGCACCCTACGTGCAAGACACAGGTCAAAGCCCGGACGTTCTTGTATGACAGATTCTGAAGGCAGGCGCGCGAACGGATGAGTACCGCAATTGTTGCGATTGTTCTGACGGCGGCCTTGCTGCACGCCCTGTGGAATGCGCTGGTCAAAGGGGCCAAGGACAAGACGGTCATTCTGGGCCTGATTGCCTTGGGACACGTAGTGCCGGGGCTGGTGGTTGTGGCCATCGCACCACATCCCGGCTGGGCGATCTGGCCATATGTCGTCGCGTCGACTGTGATCCATTGGGGTTATTACTATTTCCTGAACACCGCTTATCGCCACGGCGATCTTAGCGTCATGTACCCGATTGCCCGTGGCCTTGCCCCGGTGCTGATCGCCCTTGGCGCACAGGTCTGGGTGGGTGAAACATTACCGACGCTTGCCTGGGCCGGGATCATCTGTGTTTCCGGCGGGATCATGGTCCTGACCAAAGGTGCGTTCACCGGGGCGTTGCCCCTAACGGGCCTGCTGGCCGCCCTTGCCTGCGCTATCATGGTGGCGTCTTATTCGCTGGTCGACGGGGTTGGCGTACGCGTATCCGCCAACGCATTGGCCTATGTCGGATGGTTGTTTGTGATGGAATTCATTGTTGCGGGTTTTGTGTTTTCAACCCGTTGGCAACGTCTGCGTGCCTTGTCGCCAAAGGTGATTATGCTGGGATTTCTGGGCGGAGTCATCTCGGGCACCGCCTATGGGCTGGTTCTATACGCCAAAACGCTCGCGCCTTTGGGGTTGGTGTCGGCTTTGCGTGAAACCTCGGTGATATTTGCCGCGATAATTGGTGTGATGTGGTTTGGAGAAGGGCCCAAGGCCAACCGGCTTTTGGCGGCAGCAATCGTCATGGCCGGGATCATTCTGATCGGGATTGGTAACGGTACATAACATTTTCCCCAACACACCCGGCCCGCTTTGAGAAAAAGATTGACCAAATGGTCAAATAAGTCAAAACTGCGCGGATACATTTTCTGGGGAGATACGTGATGAAATTCAAAACAACCTACTCAAGACGTCTGGTGATTGGGGCTGTGGCCTCGGTCGGGCTGGCGCTTTCGGCGGGCATGGCGATGGCAGAGTCCGTCAAGGTGGCGGCAATTTTCACTTTGCCGGTCGAGCAGCAGTGGATCAGCCGTATTCACAAGGCGCTGAACGGGGCCAAGGACCGGGGTGACATCGACTATGTCTATTCCGAGAACGTGGCCAATACAGATTATGAGCGGGTGATGCGCGAATATGCCGAACAGGGCGTCAAGCTGATCGTCGGCGAGGTGTTCGGGCTTGAGCGTGCGGCGCGTAAAGTGGCCAAGGATTACCCGGATGTGGCGTTCCTGATGGGATCATCGTTTGGGCCGACTTCGCCTAATTTCTCGGTGTTC
>DAOUQK010000041.1 GCA_030625695.1 Paracoccaceae bacterium
CAGAAGCACCCCAAGGTCGAATTGAGATTCTCGGCCAACTTGCGGTTGGTGGATTTTACCCGCGACGAGGTCGATGTGGCGATCCGCTTTGGCGAAGGCCCCGACAAGGGATTGTATTCCCGCGATATCATCAGCGAATGGATCACGCCGATGATGACTCCGGAACTGGCGGCATTATACCCAACGCCAGAGAGCCTGTTGCACGCCCCCTTGTTGCATCAGGATGATTACAATTTCGTCAAACAAAGCAGCAACTGGTCGATCTGGTTCCGTGCCGCCGGCCTGCCTGACCCGGGCGACATTGGCCCAAGGTTTTCCCAGGCCGATCACGCCCATGACGCCGCCGCCACTGGCAGCGGCGTTGTGCTGGCGCGCTATTCATTAAGCGAACGGGACCTAGTCAGTGGCCAACTGGTCGCGCCTTTTGAACTGGCAATCGCCCTGCCCGCCCGGTATCGCTTTATCTGCCCGGAAGGAACCGAGACCCGACCGCAGGTGGCCGCCTTTGAGGAATGGATCGTGACCGAAGCCGCCAATATGACCAGCTTTGCCAAATCCCGACGCATGGTCGCATTAAGCGACGTCACCGGATAAGTTGGCATCGCGCCACCGCATATCACTAGGCGGCGCGTTGATTCCAGCGCGCGCCAGCCTGTCTTAACCGTTCTGCTCGCTAAGCTGACAGTCGTTCAATTTCCTCTTTCAACCGCAGCTTCTGTTTTTTGAGCGTAACAACTTGCAACCCGTCAACACCGGGGGCCCGTTGCGCTTGTTCGACTTCAAGGCTCAGGTGCTGGTGCTTCTTTTTCAACTCTGTCAGGTGCGTGTTCAGGCTCATTGCAATCCTCCTCTGAAATGGTTGCACGTTCAGATGAGCATATCAAAACCCACCTGTCACGCCTAAGTTAGTGTCACTTTGATGAAAGAAGTGTTAATCAGCGAGTTCCTGCGCACAGAAGTTTTCGGAATTTCAACCGGAAGCAGGCCAAACCAAACCAGCCCCATTGCGTAATATTTTGTTAATATCAATGGTATAATCGCCTTTATTTCCGGTATGCACCGCCCCTTTGTGCAATATCGTCGCGCTGTGCATTTTGAAATGCGCCCGCCCGCCCTTGCGGGCACGAAGGATGAAAAATCCGGGCGCGCGCCCCGAACGGGCGGCAAATGGCAGCACTTCCAGCGACCCAAGGCGGTCGAAACAGGCGGCCAGAACGTCGGGCAATCGGTCGATCCGCTGAATTATATGCAAATAACCCTTGGGGGCCAGACGACGGGCGGCAACATCGACCCAGGCCGCCAAAGGCGTTTCTTCACCCAGCGCTTTGGCCCGTCCGGCGTCGCGCGCGCCAGTGTGGGTGCCGGGGCGGAAATAGGGGGGGTTGGCGATGACATGATCGAAACTGACCTGGCGCAGATCCACCGGCAAAACGGTAAGGTCGGCGGTTGTAACGTGCAGAGGGATGTCGTTTTCGGCGGCGTTGCGGCGAGCCAGATCGGCGTAATTGGATTGCAATTCCACGCCATGCAGGATCAGGCCCGGCACCCGGGTCGCCAGACATAATATCGCCGCCCCCGCCCCGCAGCCCAGTTCCAGAACGGATTGGCCGCCGGTGGCAGGCACACAAGCCGCCAAAAGCACCGGGTCAATTCCGGCGCGATAGCCGTCACTCGGTTGCCAAAGCTTCAACTGACCGCCCAGAAAATCGTTATGTGTCAGGTCTTTGGTGGCAAACCCATCCATTGGCCACTCAGTTCCCAACAGGGATATCATTGTCCCGCATGGCCCGCACGGCGCGATCATAATCATCGTCATGCACCATCATCCGGCGCGGGAATATGCCAATACCGCCTTCCAGAATGCTCATATTTACGTCCATCTGAAAGCAGTCTATATCCTCGCCCTGAAGAAGGGCTGAGGCAAAGGCCATGATCGTCGGATCGTTGCTGCGCAGAAGTTCCTTCATGGGATGGGTTAAAGGGCAAGGCGGGCAATTTGTCGAGCTTTGTTTGATGGAAGTGATATGAGCAATCTGGCGACTAAGCCACACGAGCGGCTGGCCGATGTGCTGGCGGATGATCTGATCCTGGTGAACGATCTGATTGCTGCCCGCATGGCGTCTGAACACGCGCCGCGTATACCGCAGGTGACCAGCCATTTGGTGAGTGCGGGGGGCAAGCGGCTGCGACCTATGCTGACGTTGGCGGCGGCGCGGATGTGCGGGTACGAGGGCGATCACCATATTCGGCTGGCGGCTACGGTGGAGTTTATTCATACGGCCACGCTTTTGCATGATGATGTGGTGGATGAAAGTGGTCAGCGGCGGGGGCGGCCGACCGCGAATCTGTTGTGGGACAACAAATCAAGCGTGTTGGTGGGGGATTACCTGTTTTCGCGCAGCTTTCAGTTGATGGTGGAAACCGGGTCTTTGCGGGTGCTGGATATTCTGGCCAATGCATCGGCAACCATTGCTGAGGGTGAGGTATTACAACTGACAGCGGCCAGTGACCTGGCGACAGATGAGGGCGTCTATACCCAGATTGTCCGGGGCAAGACGGCGGCATTATTTTCGGCGGCAACACAAGTTGGCGGGGTTATTGCCGAAGCACCTGAGGAACAGGTGCAGGCGTTGTTTGACTATGGCGACGCTTTGGGAATTGCGTTTCAGATTGCCGATGATCTGCTGGATTATCAGGGGGATGCTGCGACGACGGGCAAGAATGTTGGCGATGACTTTCGCGAGCGCAAGCTGACATTGCCGGTGATTAAGGCGGTGGCAATGGCATCCCCGGAGGAGCGGACCTTTTGGGAGCGCACCATTGCCAAGGGTCGCCAACAGGACGGTGACCTTGAGCAGGCGTTGGCGTTGATGGCCAAGTATGGGACGTTGAAGGCCACCCGCGTGGATGCGGTAGGCTGGGCTGATAAGGCTAAGGCAGCGTTAGCAGGGCTACCGGATCATGAAATTCGGGACATGCTGAGCGATCTGGCGGATTATGTCGTGGCGAGGCTGACCTGACACCAAATAGACCGCACCGGTCGAAAGGGTCCGTAGGATGGGTTTTCAACCCATCATCCGTCGTATCGGGACAACCGGTTAGATGGGTTGAAAACCCATCCTACAAATTTCTGACAGGTCCGGGATTAAGTCGACAAGGTTGCACCCACCAGTCAGGAAATGTCTGGTTCAAGATGGCAACCGAATGGCGTTTCGTTTCAGCGTCCTTTAGAATCGCAAAACAGGTAGCACCAGAACCTGACATTCGCGCCAGCTGGCATCCGGGCAATCCACGCAAAGCCGTAAGAACCTGGGCGATTATTGGCTGTAAATCAATGGCGGGGCGCTCCAGATCGTTGCGTTGGGCCCTTAGCCAGTCCAACCAATCAGGCCCATGTGGGTCTGGGGCGGCATCCATCGGTGTGCCCTCTTTCTGCGTCAATCCTTGAAACACAACCCCTGTCGGCACCGGCACGCGCGGGTTGATCAGGATCAGGTGGAGGTCTTGCGGCACGGTCTGAGCTTGTAACGAATCGCCGATGCCACGCATTCGGATCGGCGTTGGGTGCAGGCAAAGTGGGACATCCGCACCCAAGGTCAAAAGGGCGTCAATATCCGGCACCGGCTTGCCGCTCATCTCGGAAAGGGCGCGCAGAGTTGCAGCCGCATCCGATGACCCACCTCCAAGACCAGCCGACGCGGGCAGGTGTTTTTCCAAGTGGATGTCAGCCGTAACGCCGACCAACTCGGCGGCGCGCAGCACCAGATTGCGGCCATCCACCGGCACCCCTTCTGCCATCGGACCGGACACGGTGAGGCGCGATCTGGACGCAGGGGTCACGGTGATATGATCGCCGATATCGGCGAACACCACCAGCGAGTCCAGAAGATGCAGACCGTCCTTGCGTTGGCCGGTCACATGCAGTGTCAGATTGATTTTGGCCGGGGCAAATGCCTCAACCGTCTTCATCAGCCACTTTCAGGGGCTCGGCCCCCTCTTCGGCCAAAACCACGTCCAGCCCGACTTCGATCTTGCGCCGTATCCGGACGGGGTCGGCCTCGGCATCTTCATCTTCGGGGTCAACAAACGACAAAGCGCGTTTCCACTGGAACCGGGCTTCGCGAAAGCGACCGACGGCCCAGAACACATCGCCAAGGTGGTCATTGACCACCGGGTCCACAGCCATCAGTTCGACTGCTTGTTCCATATGCCCGACCGCTTCGTCATAGCGGCCCAACCGGTAGAGAACCCAACCAAGGCTGTCGACAATATAACCACTGTCAGGGCGTGCGGCGACCGCGCGTTGGATCATGTCCAACGCCTCGTCCAGGTTGGACTGTTTTTCAACCAGCGAATATCCGAGGTAATTCAGGACCTGTGGCTGATCCGGGCTGAGCACCAATGCGGCGCGGAAATCGGCCTCGCTTTGCTCCCACATGTCCAGCCGTTCGTGGCTAATACCGCGGGCGTAAAGCAGGAACCAGCGGCCACGAGAGTCACTTTCAGTGTACTCCAAAGCCCGATCATAAGCTTTGATCGCGGCCTGATAGTCCTCTTGCTGGCGTTGCAGATCACCCAAGGCCGAATACACCCGTGGCAGGTTGGGGAAGTCCTTGGCCAGCCGTTCCAGCACCTCGATTGCCGCGTCCGGTTTGGCGGCGCGGCGCAGGGCTTCGGCGCGGCCCAGTTCGGCGGCGTTATGTTCGGGGCTGCCAAGGGGCACCTGTTTGTAGGTTTCGACCGCCAGAGCATATTGCCCAAGGCCGTCGAGTATTTCGGCGCTGAGCAACAGAGCGTCAATGTGATTGGGGCGCAGGTATCCGGCAAGGCGGGCATAGATCAGCGCATAGTCGCCTGCCGTTTCGCCGGCCAAGGCAGCACCAATGATATAGAACACTTCGGCCATGCCATCCTGCACGGATGTGATATGATCAAACGGCAATTTTTCGCCCGAGGCCAACCGGTCGGCAACATCTGTCAGACCGGGATCAAACACCCCGTCAAAGGTTTCGGCCAGAAGATCAAGTGCGTCGGCATTGCGCCCCAGCTGCGACAATATCTGCACCCTCGCCAGTGCCGCCCGACGCGCCATCGAGGTCAATCGCCCGTCTTCGGCGCCAAAGATCGCGTCCGCCGCCTGAAAATCGCCAACCGAAGCCAATGCCATAGCCTTATGATACAAGGCAAAGCCGCGCAGCCCGCTTTCGCCCGCTACGCTGTCGAACTGTTCCAGCGCCAAAGCCTGCGAACCGGTCCCCATATAGGCCCAGCCTTTGATCAGCCCGTCCACCAGCGGCCCGATACCAACCGTTTCCACGTCCCGCGCAAGCAGCACGTCATAATCCCCGGCTGCAATCAAGCTGGCCGTCACCACCATATGCGCCACCTGACTTTTCAGGCCAAGCTGCTCCATATATTTTGCCACCGGCAAGGCACGTTCAACCTGGCCCAGCGCCAGTTGCGAGGCGGTCACACTATCCATCAGACCGGCGTTGTCGCGGTCCTGGGTCAAGGCACGGGTGTAATATTGCACGGCTGAGGCAAAATCGCTGTCCCGGGCGGCCTGACGACCCGCCAGATAAGCGCCTGGGCCTGTCTGGGCGAACCCTGTCCCCGGAAGTGCGGTGATAACGGCCAAAGCGGCCACTGCTACATGTCGCGAAACAATATTACTCAAAGGAACGCCTCATCATTTGATTTGTGCCATAGGCTATGCGCTCTGAAAGTCTGGTGCAATGGTTCAGGCCATCAATGCACAACATTGTGCCACGACATGAAACATTCTTCTGACCATGACGAAATTACCGGCTCCAACAGCTTTATTGCGAATCCGAATCGGTGTTGGATGGCAGCTCATATGTACACACGCGACTGTCTGGGTCGCACAGAGGAGTATGCAGAGGCGCACACTGGGGGTAAACTGGCCGTCTAAAGTCTTGCGAAGTTGGTCAAAACTATTTACCAATCTCTTTGCGGACTGTCGGATCAGGGGAGGACAGGCACAGAACCGCACAATAACAACACGTGGACAATCCGCCAGTTTGGCAAAACTCCCGGGACCGGGGGGGGGCCAGAAAGGTCAACAACAAGGCCGAATGGCCAACACTGCGGTCTGACCCTGATCGGGGCGCACAAGAACAACAAACTGACCACCGAACGACCAACAAGGAGAAGTAAATGAAACTCAAGAAAATGTTTATCACCAGCGCCATCGCGGCGATTGCTGCGACCGCACTGGTAACAACTGCCGCCACTGCCGGCGAAAAAGTGCGTTGGAAAATGCACTCGGCGTTTGGCACCAATCTGGCCGTTCTGGGCCGCGTTGGCCCCTATGTGGCCGATACTGTGCGGACCATGTCCGGCGGCGACTTTGACATCAAGATTTTCGAGCCGGGCGCGCTGGCCGGTGGATATGCCTATTATGACCCGATCAGCCAAGGCGCGTTTGAAGCGGCTTATGGCACTCCGGGCGCGAATGCGGGCAAGAACTCGGCCTATGCATTTGCTTCGTCCTGGCCGTTTGGTCCGGGTACCGGCGAATTCCTTGGCTGGCTGAAATATGGCGGCGGCGAAGATCTGATTTCTGAAATCTATGCTCGCGACAACATCAAGTACCTGATGTGCGGCATCATCCCGCCGGAAACATCCGGTTGGTTCCGTGAGGAAATCACAAGCGTTGAGCAGCTGAAAGGCCTGAAAATGCGCTTCTTTGGCATGGGTGCCAAGGTGATGCAGAAACTGGGTGTATCCACACAGCTTCTGGCCGGTGGCGACATCTATCCAGCGCTGGAACTGGGCACAATCGACGCGACGGAATTCTCGATGCCAGCCATCGACCGTTCGCTTGGGTTCTATCAGTTGGCCAAGTACAACTATTACCCCGGCTGGCACCAGCAGGCGACCACCAACGAAATCCTTGTGAACATGGACAAGTGGAATGCATTGCCACCTGAGTATCAGATGATGCTCGAAACGGCTTGCACAGCCAACATTGCCATTGAATTTGCTGACGGCGAATCGGCGCAGTACGAAGCGATGCTGGCCAACGAAGCAGACGGCGTTCAGAACAAAGTCTGGCCTGACGAAATGCTGGATGTATTCCGTGCTGCATGGGAAGAAGTTGTTGTCGAAGAGATCGCCGACAACCCTGACGCACAGGCACTTTGGGCGTCCTTCAACAAGTTTCACGAAGGCTATAAAGTCTGGGGTGATCGCGGGTATCTGAAGTAAGAGCGCGAACCTGAGTAACAACCTGCGCCGGAGAACCCTTCGGCGCAGGTCTTTGCGACTAAAACAGTCTCTTGTGGGGTGGAATGGAACGAATACTTAAGGTGTCGTCGGGCATGCACGCGATATCAGCGTCGATCGGACGAGCCAGCGGATGGCTGATCCTGCCGCTTATCTTTACTATCATCTTTGATGTGGTGACCCGAAAGCTGGACGTGACCCGGCTCTATTTCTCGGATTTCACTATTGAATATGGCTATTCTGTATCCACCATTATGCAGGACCTTGAATGGCATTTTCACGCGGTCATTGTGATGATGAGTTTTGGCGTCGGATACTTGATGAATGCTCATGTACGCGTCGATGTATTCCGCGAACTGGTGTCAAAACGCAAACAGGCATGGAACGAATTCTTCCTGCTGATCGTGTTTGGCCTGCCGTTCCTGACAACCTTGCTGTATTACAACTGGACGCTGTTCCACATCTCCTGGCTTCAGGGCGAAGGCTCGGATTCGATGACCGGCATTGACTGGCGCTGGGCGGTCAAATTCGCCCTGCCTCTGGGAACTGTTCTGATATACATGGCAACGCTGGCAACATTGGGCCGGTTGTTTGTCTACCTGTTCGGGTCAGGGGCCGTCAAAGACGAAGCCGAATCAATGATACAGATATTTTCTGACAACCACGACGATCTGGAAGCGATCCGAGATCAACTGGAACACGCGCTGGAGGACGAAGTCAAACACGTCCATGACATCGAAGATAAAGGGCAGTAACGATGCAGGAAATTTTTACCGCCGTTTATGAACATCTTTATACCTATATCGGCGCCTGGATGTTCCTGGCGCTGGCCCTGACCCTGTTCACCGGCATCCCGGTGCCGTTTGCCCTTGGCGGTGTGGCCACTGCTACGGCCCTTTTGGCGATCAAACTGGAATTCCTTGAATGGCCGGTGTTCTATCAGGTCGTGCAACGGGTCTATGGCGGGGACGGGGGATCAGGCGCGATCCAAAACCCGATCTTGGTCGCCATTCCCTGTTTCGTGTTTATGGGCACGATGCTGGAGAAATCCAAAGTCGCAGTTGACCTGCTGAACATCCTGCAAGTGATGCTCCGCCGGGTACCCGGCGGTCTGGCCCTGTCGGTCACGGTCATGGGCACAATCATGGCTGCCACAACCGGCATTATCGGGGCCTCGGTGGTGATGATCACCTTGCTGGCCCTGCCAACCATGCTGGCGCGCGGCTATAGCCCTTCGCTGGCGACAGGCACCATTGCCGCCTCGTCCACTCTGGGCATCCTTATTCCACCGTCGATCATGCTGGTGCTGATGGCCAACCTGTTGGCGGTATCGGTCGGCAACTTGTTCATTGGTGCGATCTTTCCAGGGTTGATCCTGTCGGGGTTGTACTTTGCCTATATCCTGATCTTCGCAATCCTGCGCCCGTCGGCAGCCCCGGCAATGGGGGAGGACGAGATTAATATGGCCCCGACAAACAAGCGCAATCTTGCGGTGTTTGTGGTGTTTATTCTGGCCTGCATCGGTCTTTCCAAGAACGGTAGCTGGCTTATCTGGGATGGGATCAACTGGACTCTGGTGTCATTCATCCTGATCTTCCTGTTCTCAAGCGTGATGGGCCGTAGGGAAGGCAACACCTTGCTGGGCGGCATCCTTAAGGGCTTTGTACCACCGGTGTTCCTGATCGTTATCGTCCTCGGGTCGATCTTTGCTGGTTGGGCCACGCCGACCGAAGCGGCTGGCGTTGGTGCCATGGGGTCAATGGTATTGGCCTGGATGAACCGGACCATGACCATGGATGTGATGCGCTCGGTGGTGAACCGGACCACGCTGACCACAGCGATGATTTTCTTCATCTTTGTCGGCGCGACCGCCTTTTCCACCGTGTTCCGCAATGTTTACGGCGAAGACCTGATCATCGACTTCATCGAGCATCTGGCGCTTGGGCCATGGGCGTTGTTGTTCATGCTGATGGGCGTGATTTTCATTATGGGGTTCTTCTTTGACTTCCTGGAAATCACCCTGATCATCCTGCCGGTCTTTGCCCCGATCATCCGCCATCTGGCTCCGGCCTTTGCCTCGCATATCGGTATGGAAGGCGCGCCACTGGCTGCGATGCAGGCGCAGACGATCTATTGGTTTGCCATTGTGGTCGCGGTCAATCTGCAAACGTCGTTCCTGACGCCGCCCTTTGGCTTTGCCTTGTTCTATCTAAAAGGCGTGGCCCCCAAAAGCGTGTCGATGCAGCATATCTATGCCGGCATTGTGCCGTTTGTGATCCTGCAATTGATCGGGCTTGGGTTGGTGCTGGCCTACCCGCAAATCGCACTTTGGCTGCCGGATCAGATTTTGGGCCGCTAGGGCAAACTGCCAATTTTGAAAGACAATTATGGATGCGGCAGGGGAAACCCTGCCGCATTTCGCATTTCATCCCTTGGCACCCCTAATTGACATTTGTCATCCTCATCTGATCATTGTAATATCTAACCAGCGGGCTGGAATGGAGAACACGTTATGAAATCGCTTTGGGTTGATCAGGATGCCGCCGACATGGTGGAAAACTACGCATCTGTCGGTGTCCCCAAGGACATCGCCTTGCGCGTCTATAGCACCCGTCTGCTGGGTAGCGACGCCCGGTTGGTGCTGCATGGCGGCGGAAACACATCGGTCAAAACCACCATGGACGACCTTTTGGGCGAACCGAGTCAAGTCATGTGCATCAAAGGCAGCGGTTGGGATATGGGCGTGATCGAACCGGGTGGCCTGCCCGCTGTCCGCCTTACCCCCTTGCAAAAGCTGCGCCACCGCGAACGTCTTAGTGACGCCGACATGATCACAATTCAACGCACCAACCTGCTGGACGCGACCGCCCCGACCCCGTCAGTTGAAATGCTGTTGCATGCCTTTTTACCGCATAAGTTTATCGACCACACCCATGCCTCGGCGATCCTGTCGCTTACCGACCAACCTGACGGGGCCGCGATTTGCCGCGAGGTCTTCGGAAGCCGCGTTGGCATTGTGCCATACGTCTTTTCCGGCCTCGATCTGGCGCAAAAGGCGGCAGAGGTTTACGAAGTCAACCCCGATGTCAAAGGTTTAATCCTGTTAAAACATGGGGTTTTCACCTTTGGCGATACTGCACAACAGGCCTACGCACGAATGATCGAATTGGTCAGCCTGGCCGAGGCCCACATCGCCGCCTCAAAACCTGCGCAGTTTGCACCCGCCGCCCTGCCCGCCCGTCTTGCCCCGCTTACCGATATCTTACCGATCATTCGCGGGGCCTGCGCCGAACCGGATTCCAAGGGCAATCACGCGCGCCTGATCTGCCAGTTTCGCACCAGCGCGCGGATCATGGCGTTCGTCAACGGGAAAGCGTTGAAAGATTACGGCCAACGCGGGGTTGTGACCCCTGACAACATCATCCGCATCAAGAACAAACCACTGATTGTGCCTGCCCCGGACGCTGACGACCCGGAAGGGTTTGCCGAAGCTGTCGCGCAGGCCTGCGACGCTTACGTCACCGCCTACCACAAATATTTCGCCGACAACCACAACGCCAGCGCCGAACCAAAAACCGAACTGGACCCGATGCCACGTCTGGTACTGATCCCCGGGCACGGGTTGGTGGGCCTGGGAGAAACCAACCAAGCCGCTGAAATTGCTGCCGATATGGGCGAAGAGGCCATCAACGTGATCACCGATGCCGAAGCCATCGGCACCTTTGAAGCCTTGCCCGAAGCGACGTTGTTTGAAATGGAATACTGGTCGTTGGAGCAGGCCAAACTGGGGCAGACACGACAGGCCCCGCTGGCCGGTCAAGTTGCCGTCATCACCGGCGGTGGTGGGGCCATTGGTGCTGCCTGTGCAGAATTGTTTGCGCAAAACGGGGCTGAGGTTGCGATTCTGGACCTGAATGGCGAAGCGGCGACAAAGGTTGCCGTCGGCATTTCACCAACCGCATTGGGGTTGGAATGTGATGTGACGGATGCCGTCTCTGTCCGGACGGCGTTTGACACCATCTGTCAGTCGTTTGGCGGCGTCGACATTGTCATTTCCAACGCCGGGGCCGCATGGCAAGGCCGGATAGGAGAGCTGGACGACGCCACCCTGCGCAAAAGTTTTGATCTGAATTTCTTTTCACATCAATGCATTGCCCAAAACACCGTGCGTATCATGCTGGCGCAAAAAACTGGTGGCGTGCTATTGTTCAATGCCTCAAAACAAGCGATCAATCCCGGCGCCAATTTTGGCGCTTACGGTCTGCCAAAGGCCGCGACTTTGTTCCTGTCACGCCAATACGCGCTGGAATACGGGACTGATGGCATACGTTCTAACGCCGTTAATGCCGACCGCATCCGCAGCGGATTGTTGTCGGATGACATGATCGCATCGCGCTCACAGGCGCGTGGGTTAAGCGAGGCAGATTATCTGGCTGGCAATCTGTTGAAGCGCGAAGTCACGGCGCAGGACGTGGCACAGGCGTTTTTGCATCAGGCAATGGCGATGAAAACCACCGCTGATGTGACAACGGTGGATGGCGGCAATATCGCCGCAATTCTGCGCTAAGGCGGTTTCGTTTGACCTGGCGCAGGGCGGCCGACCGGTTTTGTCTTATCCTGAGAAACCCGGCGACCGGCCCGTATCAGGAGAGTTCTGGCCGTTTCGTACATGGAGTTTCAGGTGGTTTGACCGTTTTGTACAAACATTTTTCACCAGCCCGCCCAAAGATAGACCTGTCAATCACGAAGTGACTTACCCTTAACCCCTGACCAATGACGGGAATCAATACCTCCCTATGATAACATGTCATATATGACATGTTATCATAGGGAGGTATTGATCAGTGCAAATGGTATGGGTCAGCAGATACTTGAAGGGTCACGTCACTGATCAATTATTGGGCAGGTTGGTATTAACAATGGTTACAGACAAATCCGACCTTTCAACCCGCCCCTAGGGGCAGGGTCCGGCATGGGCCTGTAACCGGCGCAGCACAAACAGCCGGATGGCCGAGGCCAGCCCCATTTCCGTCCCGCGTTTCGCATCAATCTCGGCGGCCAGCACGTTCAGGGGCCGTTTCTCACTGGCCGCTATCCGGCAAAATTCCTGCCAAAATTCATCCTCCAACGACACGGATGTACGGTGCCCCTTTAAGGTCAGAGAATGCTTCTTCGGTCGCCCGCTCATCTTTCCACTTCATGCCCGTCCAGATCGCGTTTGGTCTTGGCCAAAACTGCTGCGGCCTGATTTTTTTCGACCTTGCTCTGGCCAAACTTCGCCGCATTCTTATCCGCGCACGCGCGCCCACTTGCGCGCGCTTTCTGTTTTCGAAACCGGTTCAGGTTGACCGGTTTTGCCATCACTTTGGCCCGATCATGTTTTCCGGGCGCACCACCCGGTCAAAGGTGGCCTCGTCCACCAGACCCATCGCAATCGCCTCTTGTTTCAGGGTCGTGCCGTTCTTGTGCGCCGTTTTGGCCACGCGGGTGGCGTTGTCATAGCCGATCTCGGGTGCCAATGCTGTCACCAGCATCAGAGATTCGCGCATCAGTTTGTCGATCCGCGCTTCGTCAGCTTTTAGCCCAGACATCAGATTATCGGTGAACGTCGAACAGGCGTCGCCCAGAAGTTTCATGGATTGCAATACGTTATACGACATCATCGGTTTGTAGACATTCAGCTCAAAGTGCCCTTGCGACCCGGCAAAGCCAACGGCCGCGTCATTGCCCATCACCTGCACGCACACTTGGGTCAGCGCCTCACATTGGGTTGGGTTGACCTTGCCCGGCATGATCGAGCTGCCGGGTTCATTTTCTGGCAGGATCAACTCACCCAGGCCACAGCGCGGGCCAGAGCCCAGCAGACGGATATCATTGGCGATTTTGAACAAAGACCCGGCGACGGTTTTCAACGCGCCTGAGATTTCGACCATCGCGTCATGGGCGGCCAGTGCTTCGAACTTGTTGGGGGCGGTGATAAACGGCAGGCCGGTGATTTGTGCCATATTGGCCGCCACCATCACGTCCCAGCCTTTGGTGGTATTCAGCCCGGTCCCCACCGCCGTGCCGCCCTGCGCCAGTTCATATATCCGGCCCAACGCATCGCGTACCCGGGCGATTCCCATGGCCACCTGATGGGTATAGCCGGAAAACTCCTGTGCCAATGTCAGGGGTGTGGCATCCATCGTATGGGTGCGGCCAATCTTAATAATCCCTTCAAATTCCTCGACTTTTCCCTGTAACGCGCTGTGGAGTTTTTCCAATCCGGGCAGCAGGACATCCCGCGCGCTCATCGCCGTCGAGATGTGCATGGCGGTGGGAAACGTATCATTCGAAGACTGGCCCATGTTGCAGTGATCATTGGGATGCACCGGGTCTTTGGAGCCGATCACCCCGCCCATGATTTCAATCGCCCGGTTGGCGATCACTTCGTTGGCGTTCATGTTCGACTGGGTGCCGGACCCGGTTTGCCAGACCACCAGTGGGAAATTGTCGTCAAACGTGCCGTCAATCACCTCGGATGCGGCCTGAACAATGGCGTCACCGCGTTCGGCGTCCAGCTTGCCCAATGTCATATTTGCCTGGGCACAGGCCTTTTTGATCACCCCCAAAGCACGAACAATGGCGATGGGCTGTTTTTCCCAGCCGATAGGAAAGTTCAGGATCGACCGCTGGGTCTGGGCACCCCAGTATTTGTCGGCGGGCACTTCCAGGGGGCCAAAACTGTCACTTTCGGTGCGGGTATCGGACGGCGTATCGGACATGGGGTGGCTCCGTAGTTGGGAATTATCGGGTGCTCGCGGAGGGTGCGACTGGCGGCAACATATGGGGTTGGGTTTGAACCCGCAAGGATGCGGGTGAATATCGCAGTTATTCTGCCCCTACCATTGTTCGTCGGAATTCCTACATTAGTATGAATGTCGAACAAGGTCCGCTATTGTGGATCATGACACCCTGGATCACCGGAGGATCACTGATGAAATATTTGCGGCCACATGTGGCTCTGCACCGTCTTTGGACTGCCTTGGCAGTCGTGCTTTTACTGGCGCAAACCGCAAATGCCGCCGATATTTCCGAATTTGTCGGCTCGTACACCGGCAGTGCCAGAGTTGAATCGTCCGATGGCACAAGTGTGTTTCGCGACATGAATGTCAAGATTTCCCTGACTGAAAACGGCTTTACCGTTCAATGGGCATCCAGCACCCACAAACCGGACGGGCGGATCAAAATCAAGTCCACTTCAGTGAGTTTTGTGCCGACCGACCGTAACGGCATCTTTGCGGCAGCGATGGAAAAGAACGTCTTTGGCCACGAAGTCCAGCTTGACCCAATGAAGGGTGAGCCGTTTGTCTGGAGTCGCATCGTCGGCGACACGCTGACGGTGTTTTCCTTGTTCGTTGACGAGGCGGGGAGCTATGAGATGCAGCAATATGACCGGACGCTGGCGGATGGCGGGTTGCTGCTTAAGTTCAGCTTTCTGCAACATGGCGAGGAGCGTCGGTCCGTTTCGACGTTTTTGAAACGGCACTGATTGCGCGAAGCCAACTGCAACAATCGGTAGGGTGGGTTTTCAACCCACCTTTGGGATGGGCTAATAAGTGGGGAAGATGAGTTGAACCCATCCTACAGACGGTTCAAAAGTGGCCCCTTGAGTTATTCCTTGTAAAACCCGATCGTATCGCCATCGGTGGTGCACCCCAGCCCGTTCAGCAACCGGTTGGAATAATTGAAATAGGCGCAGACCTGATTGACTTCGAGGATTTCGCCGTCGGATGCTCCGGCAATTTTGAGCACCTCAAAGTCGGATTTGACCATTTTACCCACGGATGTCGTCAACTTGCCTGCATAGCGCAGTAACGCCAGTTCCTTACCCTCAAACTCATCCTCGGGCCGGGCGGCCTTGAGGGCTGTGAAAATCCGGTCCGAACGTGGTTGGTCCTTGAGCAGGTTGCGCACGTTCATGAAATGATGGGTCAGCGAATAGGTGCAATCGTTCAGGATCGAGGTATAGCTGGCGATAACCTCAAGAAACCAGAACGCCAGCACATTATCTGCCCCATGCAGCACCGAACGGTACAAGGTCACATGTCCATGCATGGTTTCCGGGCGCAGGGAATGCACCCGCATCACCGTATCAACCGTGCCATGCGGGGTTCGGGCATTGTCTAGCAGTTCTGTCAGGCGACCATCAGCCTCATCGTCGCTTAACATTTTGATCCAGGCGCTCATGGTCGTTTCCTATTCATTCTCGGCGGCGATCAGCCGGTCGATCTTTTTGCGAAATCGCATCGCACCAGCGTCAAGGCCAAGGTTCAGATAAGGCGTGGTTCGGTTTTTCATGCCCGTCTGGACCGCCTCCAGCACCTCTTTGTCTTCGTTAAAGGCCATTACTGCCCCGGCAAACATGCGCTCATTGGTGGCCTGATTGTCGGGGTCGCTGTTGCGATGCTGGAACCAGAAATAAAGCGAGTGTTCGGCGTCGACCGGGGTGATGAAATTGTAGGAGATGTTGATGAACGCATCATCGGGCAGGACCACCCCCGGCCCGCCAGTGCCCGGACGGGTATAGACCGACATGTTGATCGCCGTTGATGGTACGCGACATTCATAATGCTGTTTGCGGTCGCAATTATCGGCATAGGCCAGCAAGGACTGGTAATAGGGTGGCGCCGGTTCGGCGAATATCCAGCGCGAGACGGTAACGCC
>DAOUQK010000001.1 GCA_030625695.1 Paracoccaceae bacterium
TTCCGTGCCGACAATAACCGGCCGACGAAACGGGCGCATCCCGTGCAGGTAGACCATGGATTGCAACGCCCCGGTCGAAATCACCCCTTGCGGGCGCGCACCACCGATGAACCTTTGCGCCCGGCTGCTTTCGCGCACGCCGGTACACAGGACCACCCGTTCGGCTTGCAGTTCCATTGTGCCCTCGGTTGTGGTCAGGCTTAGCCGCGCGTTGGGATGCAAGGCGGTGACAGTGCAACCGGTACGGATTTCGACACCGGCCGCACGCGCCTTTTGCACCATGGTCCGGGCATAATCCGGGCCTTTCATCAGACGCTTGAACTCCCAAAACCCAAACGGGTAATGGCCGCAATGGCGTGGCACGCCGCCGGCCTGCGCCTCGCGTTCCAGAACCACCACATTGTCAACGCCGCGCGCCTTAAGCTCGGTCGCCAAAGCCAGCCCTGCCGGGCCACCGCCGACGATGGCGACAGTGCAGTTCAGTTTCGGGGTGTTCGCCGTATGCGCCATTTGATCACTATTCATTGGCCACCCCAATCGGCGGATTTAACCGCCCCCGGGTAATCTCGGCCAGTGGCCCGGTGCAATAAAACCCCTGACAGCGCCCCATGCACACCCGCGTGCGTCGCTTTAACCCTTGCAGGGTGGCGGGCGGCATCGGGCCGTTCAGCACCGCTTCGATCTCGCGCCTTGTCACCATCTCGCAATGACAGACAATGCCGCCATGACCTGCGTTTTGCCAGTCGCGTGGGTGATAATCCGAAAGACGGTCGGGGGCGGGACAGATTGGCGCGCTGATCGTACCGCCGGACAGCCCGACGCCTGTGTTCAGACGGGCCACATGTCGCGCGATGCCCAACGCCGCACTTAGACCGGTCGAACGGATGCCGCCGACGGTGATATAGTTCCGGGCCCGGTCCTGAGTTATCTGATAGTCCTGATGTTCCGTGGCCGGGCGCAGGCCGGCATAAGTGGTCGTGACCTCGTAGGTCGCCAAACCGGGCAGCATTTCGATGCCCTTGGCGCGCAGGTCTTGCAAGGCCTGCGCTTCGGTAGAAGCGTCTTCACGGCTGAGCTGTTCCTCGGCCGTTGGTCCCACGGCCAGATTGCCAAAGATGGTCCGGAATATCACCACGCCTTTGGTGGTGGTCGTTGGCACCGGCAGGATCACCGCCTTGAGCAGCTTCGAGGCCGGTTTGTCGAACACCACAAACTGCCCTTTGCGTGGTTTGATGGTAAATTCACTGGCCCCAAGCAGGCGTTGGTCAATCACATCGCCATAAAGCCCGGCGCAATTGATCACTTGTTTGGCGTTTATTGCGCCACGACTGGTCTCGATCTCCCATTGCCCGCCGTCAAAACGCCCCGCCAGAACTTCGCAATCGCGCCGCAGGTCAGCGCCATTTACCAGTGCCTGCAAAACATAGGCGTGGGCGGTGGCCCATGGGTCGATCAGGAACTCTCCCGGAATGTCAAAACCACCCTTTAGGCTGGACGACAGTGCAGGCTCTCGCGCCAATATCCGGGCGCGGGTCATCATTGCCACATCATCCACACCGTTGGTGTGAGCCTTGTCGACCAGCCCCTCCAACCGGGCCAGTTGATCCGCGTCCCAGGCCAGAACCATGGCTCCGGATTTGAGAAGGGGCAGGTCCAGGCTTTCTCGTATCTCAAGATACTCAGCGTAGCCTTTGGCGATGCACGCCTGTTCCAGCGATCCGGGCGGCGCATCAAACCCGGTGTGCAGGATCGCGCTATTGGCCTTGGATGCACCGTCCAGAACATCACGGCCCTTTTCGATCAGCACCACCCGCGCGCCATCCAGCGTGAACCGGCGCGCCATAGCGCATCCGACCACACCGGCACCGATGATGGCGACATCGTAGCAGTCTTGTTGCGGGGAGGGTGGGTTCATGAGGCTTCCAGTATGACAGCACATAAAGCTGCGCGTTTGGATCACAATACCGCGAAACAGTGTGGCTTGACAAGTTCGTGTTTGGCATTAGTGTGGATTAGGTAGCAAATAAGTTCCAAAGCACTGTCCAATAATCATGAGTAAAAACAAATGTATAGAGTATTTTATGACCATTTGGGCATATTCTTTGTATGATTAACCAGCGCGCCATTCTGAAACCAAAGGTCCGTCAGGCACAAATCAGCGATCTGATTGCCAAACGCGGCAAGGTGCGTGTCGAGGACTTGGCCGCGAGGTTTGACATCTCCACCGAAACCATTCGCCGCGACCTGACGACGCTGGCTAACGCCGGGCATATCCGCAAGGTGCATGGTGGTGCCCGGCCGGTTACGCCCATCGGTGAAGGTGGTTTTGAGGCGCGCATGCGGCGCAATGCTCTGGCCAAGCGATTGATCGCTGAAAAGGTGGTTGGTTTGGTGACGCCGGGACAAACCCTGTTTCTTGATACCGGGTCGACCACCCTGATCTGCGCCGAGGCGCTGGCGCGGGTCAGGCGGCTGACCATCATCACCAATTCCACCCGTATCGCTGATACATTCGCCAAAGGCAGCGGTGGTGCAGATGTGTACCTCTTGGGCGGGCTTTATCGGGGTGACAATGCCCAGACGGTCGGGGCATCCACGGCGCGCGATATTGCAAAGTATCGTGCCGATACAGCGATCATCACCATTGGTGCATTGGACAAAGGCGGGGTGATGGACTTTTCGAGCCACGAGGCAGAGGTGGCGCGGGCAATGATTGCTTCGGCCATCAACCTGCGGGTGCTGGCGGATCATACAAAATTCAACCGGTCTGCGTCTTTCCGGCTCTGTCCATTGGCGGGTATTGATCAACTTGTAGTGGATAAATCCCCCGATGCGGACCTGTTGGATGCATTGGAAATCAGCGGCGTCGAGGTCATTTGATGACAAACAATTTTGACCAAATGGAAAAAACCTTTGGTCGCGCCCTTGACGGACCCCGGATAAATATCATGCAGTGGGCGGACGGGGTGGAACAGGATAGTTTGAGAGGGGCCAAGACTTGCCAACAATAGCCGTAACATATGTGCGCGTGGTCGACCGGTTCAACTATCTGGTCGGGCGGGTGATGATGTACGGCATCTTTGTTCTGATGGCGGTACTGATGTGGTCGACGTTTTCCAAGCAAGCATTCATCATCCCGTCGTACTGGACACTGGAAGTGGCGCAATACGTCCTTGTGGCCTATTATCTGGTGGGCGGTGCCTATTCGATCCAGCTGGGCGCGAATGTTCGTATGGACCTGTTTTACGAAAACTGGACGACCCGCAAAAAGGCCTGGGTCGATAGTTTCACCATTTTCATGCTGATCTTTTATCTGGGTGTGATGCTGTATGGCGGCCTTGATTCGATGATGTATTCGATCAAAACCCAACAACATTCGGCATCCCTTTGGCGGCCACTGATCTGGCCGGTCAAGGCGGTGATGTGTACCGGCATTGCGATGATGCTGCTACAAGCCATTTCGGAACTGATCAAAGACGTGGCCACCTTGCGCGGAAAGACCATTTAAATGCCTCAGGAATACATCGCCCTTTTCATGTTCGCCTCGATGATGCTGATGCTGATGTCGGGCCAGCGGGTGTTCGGGGCCATCGGGGCGATTGCCGCCATTGCCGCGTTGACCCTTTGGGGCGGTGGTGGCGGCACGGACATTCCGTTTTCGGCAGCGATGAAGCTGATGAAATGGTATCCGATGCTGACCCTGCCGATGTTCATTTTTATGGGTTATGTACTTTCTGAAAGTAAGATAGCGGACGATTTGTACAAAATGTTCCACGTCTGGATGGGTCCGGTAAGTGGCGGTCTGGCAATCGGTACCATCGGGTTGATGGTGCTAATTTCGGCGATGAACGGTCTGTCAGTCGCGGGCATGGCGATTGGGGCGACCATTGCTTTGCCGGAACTTCTCCGGCGGGGTTATGACAAAAAGATGGTCACGGGGGTGATTCAGGCCGGGTCATCCTTGGGTATTCTGGTACCACCTTCGGTGGTTCTGGTGCTCTATGCGATGATCGCGCGGCAACCTGTGGGCAAGCTGTGGTTGGCCGGTATCGTGCCGGGGCTGATGATGGCGACGATGTTCATCATCTACATCTTTATCCGCTGCAAAATTAACCCGAAACTTGGCCCGGTTCTGAAGAAAGAAGAGCTGGCCGAGTATCAGAACATCTCTAATATTCCGATCCGCCTTAACTATGTGGTGGTGGCCATGCTGGCGCTGGTGCCGGTGTTCATCAAGTTTGATCTTCTGTCCAGCCGCGATATCCTGATCTTCTGCATGGCTTCAGCGGCGATCTTTCTGATCTTCCGCCGCAACCCGACCTTTTACACTGACGTCTTTGTCAAAGAGAAAAACCGTCTGTTGATGTCCGGCCTTCTGCCCCTGGTGATCTTCTTTGCCATGATGATCCCGTTCATCTCGGGCTGGACCTCGCTGGTTGAAAGCTCGGCCATTGGGGCGATAACCGCTTTTGCCGCCGCCTTCCTCAAGGGGCGCATGACCCGCGCTGTGTTCGAAGTTTCGGTTCGCCAGACCCTGGCCATTTCCTGCATGTTCATGCTGATCGTCATGGCCGCACTGGGGTTTGGCGCGGTGTTTGACGGGTTGGGGGCTGCGCGTGCCATTGACGGGTTGTTCCGTGAACAGATGGGGCTAAGCCCCTGGACCATCCTGATCCTGATGCAGCTTTCGTTCCTGATTATGGGCACGTTTCTGGATGACACAGCCATGCTGGTCATCGTGGCACCCCTGTATGTGCCTCTGGTCAAAATCCTTGGATTCGATCTGATCTGGTACGGGGTGCTGTACACGATCACCACGCAAATCGCCTATATGACGCCGCCGTTTGGATATAACCTTTTCTTGATGAGGGCGATGGCACCAAAAGAGATTACTATCACCGATATCTACTCGTCCATCGTGCCATTCGTGCTGGTGATGGTCGTGGCATTGGCAACCCTGATGGTGTTCCCCAATATCGCCCTTTGGCTGCCAAACTATATCTACGCACGATAACCAGAACCCCGGAACACGGGGCAAACTATTAACGATAACCCAGGAGGATACTATGACTACCAGACGTAAGTTTATCACCACCGCCGGTGTCGGCGGCGTTGCCGCATTGGCCGCACCAAACGTGGTACGCGCGCAGTCCAAGATCAAATGGCGGATGCAAACCTATTCCGGCGCACCCTTGGGCGCGCACGTCATCAAGCCGCAGATCGAAGCCTTCAACAAGGCCGCCAACGGTGAGATGGAGATCGAGCTGTTCTACGCAGACCAACTGGTGCCGACGGACGAATTGTTCCGCGCCATGCAGAACGGTACGCTGGATGCGGTCCAGTCGGACGATGCGACCATGGCGTCGCCTGTCGATATCTCGGACTTTGGCGGCTATTTCCCGTTCTCGTCGCGCTATTCACTCGACCTGCCGGTGTTGTTTGAACGCTATGGTCTGAACGAAATCTGGGCCGAAGCTTATGGCGAAGTCGAGAACGTCACCTGGCTGGGTGCCGGTGCCTGGGACCCTCTGCATATCTTCACGGTCAACAAACCCATCCGCTCGCTGGCCGATATGGCCGGCCTTCGGGTGTTCGGGGTGCCAACGGCGGGTCGTTTCCTGGCGCGTTACGGCCTGATCCCGGTGACAGTGCCGTGGGAAGACGTCGACGTTGCCATGCAGACCGGCGAACTGGACGGTGTGGCCTGGTGTGGCTTTACCGAAGCTTACGAAGTGGGTTGGGCCGACATCTGCAACTATGCGCTGCTGAACAACGTCACAGGTGCGTGGTGTGGGTCGTATTTTGCCAATAGCGAAAGCTGGGCCAAAGTACCGCCGCATTTGCAAGAGCTGTTCAAGATCACCATCGACCAGTCGCATTATTATCGTCAGGTCTGGTATTGGGGTGGTGAGGCCGACCTGCGGGTCAACGGCAACAAGATGGAGCTGACCTCGATCCCTCAGGACGAATGGAACACCGTTGTTTCCGACGCCGAAGGTTTCTGGGACGAGTTGGCATCGCGCAGCCCACGGGCAGCCAAAGTGATCGACATCTTCAAGGAATACACCACGGTGATGGAGAAAGCTGGCGTGCCTTACCGTTACTAACTGGGTTCTTTCGAGATTTGAGAAAGGGCGCGGCCATCTGGTCGCGCCCTTTTCGCTTGTGTTATGCGCATTCCGACCGGAAATTCGTAGGGTGGGTTTTCAACCCACCTTCCCTAAAGAGTTGGCGGGAAGGATGGTGGGTTGAAAACCCACCCTACGTCATATCAGCCAGATTTCCGCCAGGCTTCGGACCTGCGCAATATTCGCTGTGACGCCAGTGCATGAATCACCCGTGCCGCCGCATTGGTGTAAAATATCATCATCCCCATCGCCGCCGCCGGGGCAATGTCGCCTGCGTCATCCATGTTCAGAACTGCCACCGACGCCAGTTTGGTGTCCGTCGAATAAAGGAATACCACCGCCGAAACCGTGGTCATTGCATTGACGAACAGATAGATCGAAATGTTCAGGATCGCTGGCATCGACACCGGCACAGTGACCTGGCGAAACAGCTTGTAAAACGGCTGTTTGAGCGAGGATGAAACGCTCTCAAACTCGACATCCATCTGTTTCAGGGCCGTCACCGCCGTCAGGTGCGACACGGTGTAAAAGTGGGTTACGGTCGAGACCACCAGAATGATCATCGTGCCGTAGATGAAGTTCAAAGGATTGGCCGGATTGTTGAAGAAAAAGATATACGCCAGCCCCAGCACCATGCCCGGGACCGCCATCGGCAACATCGCCAACATCTGGAACATGGCCCGCCCCTTTTCGAACCCTTTGGTTTTCTCAACCATATAGGCCCCAAGAAACACCACAACCGTACCAATGATCGCCGTCAGGATCGCCAGGATCAGCGAGTTTTGATATGCCCCCCAACCGCCACCATCCATCAGGTCAAAGTTATAGTTTTTCAGTGACAGGCTGAGGTTATACGGCCAGAATTTGATCAGGGCCGCGTATTGGCAAACGGCGATGATGCCGACCAGAAAGATCGAGACAAGCGTGGCATAGCCCAGGAATATCCGGTCAAACAGCCGGTTCACCTTGGGTTCAAAAACCACCGACCGGGCCGACAACAAAGCCACCTGTTTCTTTTGCACCTGCCGGTCAATGCCAAAGGCCAAGATTGCCGGCACCAGCAGGACAACGGACACCACTGCGCCCATTTCAAAGTTTTGCTGGCCGATCACCTGTTTATAGATATCCACCGCCAGCATGTTGAACTGCCCGCCGATCACCTTGGGCAGGCCAAAATCGGTGATCACCAGATTGAACACCACAAACGACGCCGAAAATAACCCGTATCGCGCGCCCGGAATGGTTACCGTCCAGAAGGTTTTCCAGCGGCTTGCTTTCAACGAAACCGCCGCCTCGTACAGGCGCGCGTCTGATATCGAAAGGGCGGTCGAGATGATGATCATCGCATGCGGAAAGGTGAAAAATACCGACCCGATGACTATACCGATGGGGCCATAAATGCTGTTGCCCAGCAGGAATTCCCTGAGCATCCCCTGATTGCCAAACAGGTAAATCAGGGCGATTCCCGGCAGCAGCGAAGGCACCAGAATGGGCAGCATGGCAACAGCGCGGAACAACCCCTTGAAGCGCATGCAACTACGCGCAAGTGCATAGGCGAACCAGAATGCCAGGGTCACGGTAATGACCGTCGAAATCGCGGCGATAAGCATCGAATTCTGGATCGACCGGAACAGGGCAGGGGTGGAAAAGTAGGTTTTGAAGTTGGAGAACCCGATGTCTTTTTGTGGCCGGATCACCAGACGGCGGAATTCATTGCTGGTATAGCTTGCCCATTCCTGCCCCTTGTGGCGTTCGGAATTCGCCAGATAAACGCTTGTGTCACTGGTATTGCGAAACCGGTACATGACGGGCGAGCGAAAGCTGAAATCGGGGAACAGTTTGGTCAGACCCAATCGCCCTCCTGAGCCGGTCGAAAGCGCAGGCGCGTCGAAAACCTCTTGCTCGGCGTTCAGCGCCTCCAGTGATTGTGCGGGTGCTTCGAACACGCCTTCCGGGGTGCTGACCTGAACCTCGTATCCGGTCAGATCGAACCGATAGGTCGAAAACGATTTGGACAGCATCGCGTATAATGGCAGGGCCAGGGCCACCACCAGATACAGCGCAATAACCCCCATGAACGCCCGTTGGGTCCAGTCATCGCGGCCCAGTTTTGGTTTAACAAAAGGCCGCGGGATATCGGCGACACTGGCCATCAGGATTGACCTTGGGCGGGAAATACCCTGAGGCTCTCTGGTGGCAGTTCGATGGTCAGGGAACGGCCGGTTTTCAAGCCCATCCGCCGCACGGCGTTGATTGAAAAGTTGGTGGTCAGGGGCTGATCAACATGGCTTGCCCCTTTTAGTTGCGCGCGCCAATAGGTGCCGAGAAACTCCATTTCGGTGATCGAGACTTCAAAGGAATTTACCGGTTTCCCGCCTGCGTCCTCATGCGGCACAATGTTCTCGGGCCGGATGGCGACTATTACATCGGTCCCTTTGGTGAATTCGTGGTGCGCGCACGTCAGAGTCCTGCCGCCAATCGTTACAGTGCCTCTGGTCCCGACACGCCCAGTTATCTGGTTCATCTCACCAATGAAATCGGCGACAAAAAGGCTGGCCGGATCGCGGTAAATCTCTAACGGTGTGCCGACCTGTTCGATGGTGCCGTGGTTCATCACCACAATCCGGTCGGCCATCGACAGGGCCTCTTCCTGATCGTGGGTCACCATCACGGTGGTGATGCCCAGTTTGCGCTGTAATTCCTTGACCTCGTGGCGCAGGAACACCCGCACCTTGGCGTCGAGCGCCGACAGGGGTTCGTCCAGCAACAACAACCCCGGGTCGGTGGCAATGGCGCGGGCCAGGGCGATGCGCTGCTGCTGCCCGCCGGAAAGTTGTGCCGGGTATTTGTCGCCCTGATCCGGCAGGCCGACCAGTTCCAGCAATTCAGTCACCCGGGCGGCAATAGCTGGTTTGGAACGGCCTTCGTTTTCAAGGCCATAGGCGATGTTGCGGGTGATGGTCAAATTTGGGAACAGGGCATAAGACTGAAACACAATGCCAAAATCCCGCTCGGACGGGGGCAGGGTGGATATGTTCTGCCCGGCCTGTTCAACCCGCCCCGAGGTTTGCAGATCAAGTCCGGCAATGGCCCGCAGCAACGTGGTTTTGCCACAGCCTGAAGGGCCAAGAAAACAAATGAATTCACCTTCATCAATGCTCAGGGAAATATCCTGAAGGGCAACAAAGTCGCCGAAATTCTTCCACAGGTTATCAATGCGTAGATAGGGGCGGCTTTGGGTCATATTCGCTTTCACGCGTTTGATGCAGGTGCAAAAGGGGCGGCCATGTGGCCGCCCCCATGCGTTGTGACAATGCTATTTCGGATCGGATTTACCATCATAACGACCGGCCCATTCGGCCAGAATCGCCGCCCGGTTGTTGGCGGCATATTCAAAGTCGTTCTTGATCATTGCGTCCAGCAGCCCTGCGGGGAAATGCTCGACCGGTTTGGCCACGCCGGGATAGGCAACCACGGCATAGCCGCCATTGTACATCTCGTTGGCCTTTTTGGTGATGGTCCAGTCGATCAGGGTCTGGGCATCAGCCATATTCGCGGTGCCCGCAACAATTGCCGATGCTTCCATTTCCCAACCAACACCTTCTGATGGCACGATAATTTCAATTGGCGCACCGGCGGCCTTGGATTTGGCCCCCCGGAAGGCGAAGGAAATACCGATAGTGGTCTCACCCGATGCGGCCAGTTTGCAAGGGGCCGAGCCGGAGTGGGTATAACGCGCGATATTGTCGTGCAGCGCGTCCATGTATTCCCAGCCGCCGTCTTCGCCGAATATCTGCAACCAGCTGGACACGTCCAGAAACCCGGTGCCGGACGAATTCGGGTTCGGCATGATCACATGGCCTGCATAGACCGGATCAGTCAGGTCTTTCCAACTGGTAGGCGCCGGAACGCCGTTCTTTTCGCCCTCAACCGTGTTATAGCAAACGGCCGCGACCCAGGCGTCGATGCCGGTCCAATAAGGTGGGTTCGAGGTATCGACAAATTTCGGGTCCAGCTTGTCAACGCCAGCGGGCGCATAGGCCTCAAGCATGCCTTCGCCCTTGAACAGCAAAAGCGACGTACCCGCCAGGCCCCAGATCACGTCAGCCTGAGGGTTATCCTTTTCCGCCAATAGTTTGGCGGTGACGATCCCGGTGCTATCGCGTACCCAGTTGATGGTGATATCCGGGTGATCCGCGTTAAAGGCGGCGGCGTATTTCTTAAGGTCCTCGGCCTCGATGGCGGTGTAGACCGTCAGATCGCCAGCCAACGCGTTGCTGGCAAGGCCAAGGCTCATGGCGCAGGCCATAGTCAGTTTGGTAAACGTTCTCATGTTTTGCTCTCCCTGTTTCATCATGCGTTTTATCGTCTGATTTGAGATGAAAAAGCAAATGATTTGATAAGGGATCAGTGACCGAAATAGGCCTCGGTCAGTTTCGGGTCATCCCGCAGGCTCTCTACTGTCCCTTCGATCTGGACTGCCCCCGCTTCCAGCACATAAAGCCGTTCGGCCAAAGTCATGGCGAAATTGGCGTTCTGTTCGGTGATCACAATTGTGGTGCCAAATTCATCTCGCAAACGACGCAGAACTTCGGCGATCTCAAGACAGACCTTGGGGGCCAGGCCGATGGTGGGTTCATCCACCAAAAGCAACTTTGGACTGGTCATCAGGGCGCGCCCCAGCGACACCATTTGTCGTTCACCGCCTGATTGGGTCATCGTTTCCTGATTTTCACGTTCTTCCAGACGCGGGAACAACTTGTGCACCATATCCAGATTACGTTCGATATCATCGCGCGCGGTATATGCCCCGACCATCAGATTGTCGCGTACCGTCATATACGGGAACAGGTTAAACCGCTCGGTGGCATAGCCGACTCCAAGCCGGACAATTGCCGGGCTTCCAAGTCCGGTCAGAACGTTATCGCCGAGCTTGATCACCCCGGTGGTTTTGGTCAGCCCCATAATACTGTCCAAAAGGGTGGATTTTCCCGCGCCATTGGCGCCGACAATGGCGATGATTTCGCCCTGAGCCACCGAGATATTCACCTTGTGCAACGCCTGAGCCTTGCCATAAAACGCCGACAGGTTTTCGACCGTCAAAAAACCCATTACGCGACCCCCAGATACGACGACCGCACGTTCGGGTCACTGATCACGTCGGCATAAGCGCCTTCAGCGATCTTGCTGCCATAGTTGATGGCGATGGCCCTATCAATCAGCGGCTCCAGCGCCCCAAGGTCATGGGAGACGATCAGAAACGTCATTCCGTCCCGGCGCATTTGCTGGATCAATTCGCCAATCTGGGATATCTCGCCTTTGGTCAACCCGGCAAACACCTCGTCCAGCAACATCACCGAAGGGCCGGTGGCCATGGTCCTTGCCATCTCCAACTTGCGCAGGTCGCCCATCGAAAGCTCATCCGGGCGGCGGTTCAGATCGTTTTCGGAGAACCCGACGCTCAGCGCCAGTTCAATTTCGCGATCGCGGTCCGGCCCTTGGGTTATCATTTTCCAGATGCTGTCAGGCATCAGCCCGACTCGGATGTTTTCCACCACACTCATGTCGCCAAACGGGCGCGGCACCTGATAGGTCCGGCTAACCCCGCGCCTGATCCGTGCGGGTGTGCTCAGATCACCAATATCCTCGCCATAAAGGCGGATAGTGCCGGAATTCTGGCGCAACTCGCCCATGATCTGCGAAAAAATTGTAGTTTTCCCGGCGCCATTGGGGCCGATCAGTCCAACCGACTGGCCCTGTTCGATATGAAACGAAACGTCATCCGTCGCCGTCAGTCCGCCAAAGCGTTTGACCAAATTGGTGATTTCCAAAGGATGGCTCATGCGCTTTTCCCCGGTTTGAATCGTTCCCATGCCTGCATGACGATGTGGTAGATGCCCTTGGGCTGATACATGTAGAGTAACAAAGCAATGCCGCCATAGATGAAATACCGCTCGGCCCCGGGCAGATACGGGCGCAGGTATTCCAATAGATACGTCAGGAAAAATGCGCCCACCATGGGGCCGATGATTGTGGACGATCCGCCAATCAATGCCGCCACAATGATGGTAAAGACAAAGTTGATATCAAACAGCGCGCGCGGCGCGATGGACCCGAGATAATGCACATAAAACGCGCCCCCCAGCCCGGCGACAAAGGCACCAGTAAGGAAGGCAAACAGCTTGAGGCGCGTGGTGCTGAGGCCTGAGCCCAACACTGAATCCTCGCTCATGCCAATAGCACTTAGGGCCGTGCCGACCCGTGTGCGCATCAACAACCACATGGATATTGCCACTGCCAACATCAGTGACAGGGACATGTAATAGCCGTTCACAGCGCCGCGTGTCAGCGTCTGGATGCCCGACATGCCACGGGTGCCACCGGTCAGGTCGGGGCGGATCACCTGCACCAGCTGATAGATAAGTTCCATGAACGCCAGTGTCACCAGCGCGAAATAGCTGCCCCTGATACGCAAGGCTGGCAGGATGAACAACGTGCTGGCGATCATGGTCACGACGACGGCAATGGGGATCGAGATTTCAATCGCCACATCAAACCGCTTGGTCAGGATCGCCGTGGTATACGCACCGATGCCAATCAGGAACGGGTGACCAAAGCTGATATAGCCTGTACGCCCCGACAGAACATCCCACGAGATTGCAAAGACCGCCAGAAAGTTGGCGAATATAAACGTGCGCAGCGTGCCTTTACTGACCAGTTCGGGCATGGCGTACATCAACGCGATAAACCCGGCCCACATTGCGAAATGATACCAACGCAGACCCATGTCAAAGCTCCTCCCGGCCAAAAAGCCCTTGCGGACGGATCACCAGAACGCCGATGATCAGCACCATGGTAAACACCCCGCGCAGTTCTGGTGCGATCATGGCCGTGACGATAATCTCCATGAAACCAATGATATGCGCGACAATCAGCGTGCCTATAATGGACCCGATACCACCAACAATCACAATCGCCACCGAGATGATCAGAGGCGCCACCCACATGCTGGGGGTCAACTGAGTGTAACTGGCGAAAAACACCCCGGCCAAAGCACCCAAAGCACCGGATATGCCCCAGGTAATCATGTTGATCCGGTCCGAATCAATGCCCGAAATCGCCGCGCCTTTGGCGTCCATCGACACCGCTTGCATGGCCCGCCCGGTGTGGGTTTTGTTGACGAAGAAATACAGGCTGATCAGGATCGCCCAACTGACAATCGCCGCCAGTAGGTTGGAATATGGAATGGTCGCACCGGCCAATCTTTCGACCCCGGGAATAATCGGTAGCAGGATTTTGGAACTGTCACCAAACGCCAGAATGACCCCGGATTGCAGCACAATCGCCAGGATCAAAGTGGAAATCTCAATCGCCACATGGTCGCCCTTGAGCGGTTTGACGATCATCCGATACTTGGCCAAGCCCATAGCTGCGCCAACAATCACCGCCAGCAACACGCCAACCAGTTTGGGCATGCCCATCATCTGTGCGAAATAGAAATACACATAGCCGCCAATCAGCAGATACGCGCCATAAGCCAGGTTCAGAACGCGACCGATACTGAAGATCAGCGTGAACCCCATGGCAATCAGCGCATAAAGCCCGCTGAGCAAAAGCCCCTGAATAATAATCTGCGTCATCCGCGCCTGCCTGCCCTTGCCGTGTATCCGGCTTCAGGCCTGTCTGGCCTGAAAAACCGCGGAAATTATCTGGAATTACCTGCAATCGGTCGGGCACCTGGAATGCCCGACCGGCTGGCGGCGCGACCAAGTCGCGCCGCCTGGGTTGGTTTACTTCTTGACCCAGCTGGGCAGAACAAACTCACCTGTTTTGAACTTGTCAGGATAGACAACGGCGTTTGTGCCGTCTTCATACCACTGGATCACCACCATCGAAGGCGCGCCTTCGTCATAAGGCTCGGTGATGTCAAAACGGATGTTGTGCGGATAGGCCCGGCCGGTGCGCGGCTCAATCTCGTCATTGCCCCACCAGCCCCAACGCAGCCACATTTCGCCGTCTTTCTTAAAGATATCGTCCTGCTTTTCCATCGCAGGAACCCAGGCATCAAGTTCAAACCCGCCAGCCTCTTCGGCAGCGGCCATTGCCTGCTTCAACCCGTGATAGGCGTTATAGCCGTTGAAATGCGGGATCGAGGGCCGTGTATCGTAACGTGCCTGATATTGCGCAAGGAACTCGGCATTGACCGGGTCCAGCGCAAAGCCAAGCGACGGCACCGGCGACAAGGTCGAGATGCCACCACCGGCACCACCTGTGTCTTCCCAGAACTCATGACCAAGGGCCGCGACATTGACGCCGGTCATGCCCATCGGCACTTGCAGTTTCACATATTGGCTGGAAACCACCTGAGAGTTGACGGATGAGACGAGATAGATGAAATCCGCGCCCGAGGCTTCGGCTTTGGCGAATATCGGCGCGAAATCATTGGTGGTGATGTCAAACGAAATGATTTCTGTCACGTCTATGCCGGCATTGGGTGCCAGTGCTTCGGTCACAAGGCCGGTGATCGCGCCGCCAAAGGCAGTGTCTTCGGCCAAAATGACCACCGAGTCCCAGCCCATCTTTTCCTTAAGAACGTCTTTGCCAAAGTCGATGTAAAGCGTGGCAAGGGCCTCGTCCGAGGCAATGTTCATGAAATAGGGCCGCATCGAATCATAATCATCGACAATCATGTCGATGATGCCCACATACGACGTCCATGTATCCAAAGTCGGGATCTGGAATTCCTGCATTCTCGGCAGCCAACCCAAGCTTACATCGTCAATCGAGCCGGAAATGATAAAGTCGACCTCTTCGGTCTCGGCCAGAAATTCATAAGCTTTGACGCCTTCGGTCACGTCCTCGCCGGTGTCGGCCTTGACCAATACAATCTGTTGACCAAGAACGCCGCCTTTGGCGTTCAACTCGTCAATCGCCATCTCGGCACCGCGCAAGGTGCTAAGGCCGGTGTCGGATGAAAGCGAGCCGATAAAGCCCACCTTGATCTCGGCTGATGCGGCTGTGGCCATCAGGGCCATGGCCCCCAAAAGCGCAGCACTATTTCTTAGAATTGTCATTATTTCCCCCTGTTTTGTTGGTTCGATATCTTTTTCGTATCCTGTATACAGTACACGAAGGCGGTATTCTGTCAACAAGCCTAGCACCTTGGGCCTTCGAATGCTTGGGAAATCCCATTTGCCGGCTGTGCGGCTTTAGTGGTCAGTCAAATTCAATCACGCCTTGTGGGTCGTGAATAATTGCATCGACAGATATTTCCACCATCATTCCGGGGGTTGTCAGCCCAGCCTCGACCGCCGTTGTGACTGGTAAAATGCCGTCGAACACTTCGCCATGGGCTTTGACAAATCCAGCCGCTGCGGCCTGCATATCCGAAAGAAACACGGTCGTTCGCACCACATGGCGCATGTCCGCGCCCACCTCTTTCAACGCGTCATCAATCCGCTTTAACGCGAATATTGTCTGCGCATACGCATCATTTGGCGCATGCAGCTTACCGCTTGGTTCTATCGCCGTGGTGCCGGCCACAAACACAAACGGGCCAACCCGCTTGGCCCGCGCATACGATCCGATTTCTTCAAACCGCCCGCCGGACTGGACAATCCGCAGGGTCATTTCAGGCCCAAACGGACACGAATCGCATCGGCGGCAGCATGCAGGGCGGCGTGTTCGGTATCGGTAAGGGTCAGTTGTTCCACCTTCACCAGCCCGCTTTGACCCAGATGGGCGGGGACGCCCAGAACCACGCCGTTGACGCCAAATTCTCCTTCCAACATGACCGATACAGGCACCGGGCCGGTCCGCGCCCCGCGAATATGATCCAGCAATTCGACCGAAGAATGCGCCGGTGCAATCGTCGCCGACCCGGTCTTGCGCAAGGCAACAACCTGTCCGCCACCAGTGATCGCGTCCTTCACGCAGGCGTCAATCTGCTCTTGCGTAAGGTATATATCCAACGGTCGCCCCTTGATGCGCGCATGCGACGGGATTGGCGCCATTTCATCGCCGTGGCTGCCCAGAGTAAACGCAGATACATCGCCCGGATTAACCCCGGCGGCCTGCGCCAAAGCATTACGGAACCGCGAGGAATCCAGCGTCCCGGCCATGCCCAAAACCCGTTCGCGGGGAAACCCCGTGGCGCGCAGCATTTCGACCGTCATTTCGTCCAGGGGGTTGGTCACCACAATCACAATCGCCCCGGGGGCCTGCGATTTGATCGCTTCGGCGGTGGAATGGATCACCCGCTTGTTGGTCTCGATCAGGTCGGCCCGGGTCATCCCCGGACCGCGGGCGCGCCCCGCTGTCACCACAATGACCTCGGCTCCCGACACCATGTTCAGTGATGTGCCGCCAGTGACCCGCGCACGGGTTCGGGTGATGCCGCTGGCGTGGTTGAGGTCCAGCGCGGTCGCTTCGGCGACGCCGGGTGCGATATCAATCAGGGCTATTTCATCGGCGATATCGGTATTGGCGGCAAGGTGGGCAATGTTGCTGCCAACGCCGCCCGCGCCAACCAGCGCGATTTTACTGAACCGTCTGGCACTTGGGGCTGGTTGTTTGCCGGGTGCCACCCATTTTGGCGATCGGCGGTAAAGGGCGCGGCGCATTGAGGTGGCACCATCGCTGCGCGCGGGCGTCGGCATTTCCAACGGCCCGTCCAGCAGTTTGATGCCATTACGTGCCGCCGTCTCAACCGCCAATGCGGTGACGATATCACCGGGTAAGACTTCGAACACCAGACGTCCACGCTGGCGCGCGTCCTCGATCAATTCCGAGCCTATGACACGCGGTTTGGCCACTTAGGCGGCCTTTCCGTCGACCGCTTCAATCGCCGCCACCGCGGCGTCCATCCCGGCCTTGACTGAATCTTCTGAGCCGGAAATGAACAGGCGGCCATAGCGCCCCACCGCGCGGACCTCGACGATATCGATTTCCGAGGCCTTTTCGGCCTCATTCGCGGCGATAGAGATATAGGCCGCCGGGGCGCATTCGATGATACCAAGCGTCTGGCCCGGGACCAACAACGCACCCTTGCGCCATTTGTTAAGCAATTGCGCCTGATAGGGTTCGACCGAAGTGATGATCTGGGTGGTGCCGATATGCGGCTTGATCCGGTCGGCCATGGTAGCACCAAGTTCGTCCAGTATGGCATCCCTTGCGGCAGACACTTCGGCGTTTGACCGCGAACGAAGGATGAAGAACCCGAATTCCCGTTCCACTAATTGCGTCGTTGCCTCAACCGAACTGGCCTTTAGCGCCCGGTCAATCAGGGTGAACACACCGTTGCCGGGGGCAAATTCGCCGATCAGCACCGTGTCGCCCGAGAGCGGAACCGAGCCTTGCACGGTCGCGCCGTTATAGGCGGCGAACTTGGGCTGCAGATTGTCGATCTGCATCAGGGCACGGATGATTATGTCGCTGCTCATGGGTTATTCTCCGCCATATTCTTTGTAGATGTCGCGCCAGGGTCGGCTTTCATACGCCACCCGCTTGATATTGATCAGATGCAGGGCGGTGACATTGTCCGAGGTGATCGACCCCGACCAGGTGCCCGTGCCCAGCATGAAACTTGGTTCCAGATCGGTGGAATACCCCATGCCGCCCAGGATGCCGGGTGTGTTGACCAGAACGCGCCCCGTCGGCACGGAGGAAAATTGCGCAACAATTGACGGGTCGTCCGCGTGGATCACCGAGGAATGGCCCCAACCTTCGAATTTCGCGATGTTATGGGCAATCTCGATACCTTGATCGCTGTCACGGGCCTCATAGAACGCCAATACCGGGTTCAGCTTTTCGGCTGAAAGGGGCCGGTGCCAGCCAATCTCGCTCTCCTCCGAAACCAGACAGCGGGTCCGGGGCGGGATTGAAAACCCGGCTGCGTCTGCCAGTGCCTGAGGCGATTGGCCGACGCGCTCGGGGTTCATCGCTTGCCGACCGTTAAAGATAACCTTAGCCAGACGATCTGCCTCGGCAGGGGTGCAGAAATACGCACCCTTTAGTTTTAATTCATGGCGCAAATCACGGGCAATTTCACGGTCGGCAATAACCGCCTGTTCCGAAACGCAGGCCGTGCCATAGTCGAACGCCTTGGACATGACGATCATTTCAGCGACTTCACCTATGTCGTCCTTCTTGGACTTGTGAACATAACACGGCACATTGCCGGCCCCTACGGCCAGTGTCGGTTTGCCCGAGGAATAGGCCGCCTTGACCATCGCCGGGCCACCCGTCGCCATGACCACCGAAGTGCGCCGGTGGCGCATTAACTCAGCCGTGCCTTGGATTGTCACCTCTTCCAGACATTGGATCAGCCCCTTGGGCGCACCCATTTGTTCGGCCACGTCGGCCATGATGCGTACGGTTTCAATGCCACAGCGCACGCCGCGCGGGTGTGGCGCGCAAACAATGGCATTGCCGGCCTTTACCGCTGACAAAACCTTGAAAATGATGGTTGATGTAGGGTTGGTCACCGGCACCAAGGCGGCAACCACGCCCATCGGTTCGCCAAAGGCGGCGACTTTGGTGGCCTCATCGCTCCATAACATGCCCAACGTGGTCACATCACGCAGGTAATCCGCCACTGACAAAGCGTTGAACAGGTTTTTGACCCGCTTGTCTTCGACATTGCCGTATCCGGTTTCTTCCACCGCCAATTGACCCAAGCGCAGCGCTTCTGGCTCAACGGCGCGGGCCATGGCATCAACAATGGCATCAACTTGTTTGGGGTCCGTGCCCAGAAACGCGCGGTATGCCTCAAACGCGCTTTCGGCGCAGCGACGCGCGGCGGCGATTGATTTCAGGTCTGCGTCCATTACCGTGTCCCTGCTGCAATTGCGTCCATCACCCTGCGGGCGCTGTCGATGTCACTGGCTTCGATACCGATAGTTTCAAGGCGCCGACCTGCGGCGGCGACATCCGCGCCCAAAATGCTGGACGCCAATGTGACCATCGACTGCGTTACCGGCACGTCAACGCCTGCCAGCTTCGCGGCAGAGATCAGCGGCACAAACGACCCGATCACCCCGTCGCGCATAAGAGTATTCGCGGCCTTCTGATCAGGGATACCTCGCGCGCCCGCGCCGCGTAGCGCGCCTGCGTGGATCCGCACCCAAGCGTCCGTATCCGGCAAGTTTCGCAGGCCAAAGGCCTGCGCCACCAAACGCCGTTCCTGCGCCAGACGATTAATCACCGCCCTGTGCTGTGTCCCAATAAGCGAAGCGAACGTTGCATTTTCATCCAATGCCACCCCGCCCATCGGCACAGGCGCGCCAGCGCCTTCCAACCCCGGACCGCCCAACAGCAAAGCAGGCAATTCCACCAAGGCAGAGCCGTCGGCAAAGCCGCTTTCCAACACCGATGCCTGTTCTACCAGATCCGGTAAATACCGCGCCAACCCGCGCAATACGTCCGAGCGCCCGCGCGGCAAGGTCGCGGCAGCGACCGGGCCAACAGCGGAAAGCGTCAGTGTCGCGCCGGTTTCGGAGATCCAATACGGCAAGCCTTGGGCTTCGACCAAAGTGATATCCGCCGTACAACCACCGATGCGTAACATCCAGGCGGCCTCAAGCGCGCCCAGCGAGCGCCCCGGGGCCAGAACCAACACCTGACCATCTTGCAGATGATCCGCCAGAACCATCGCATAGGTGCGCATTTTGTGCACCGGACCGGTCAGGAAAATCACATCGGCCTTGGCCACCGCTCCGTCCAGTTCCGCCGTGGTACGAATAGAAGGCCCCGCGTCGCGATCCACCGCATAGGTGCCAACCGGCCCGTCGCCGCGAATGGTCACGCCGCTTGAGGCGCGCAACATCTGCACCTCGGCGCCGTAGGCCGAAAACAACGTTACATCCGCGCCCTCGGCCAGGCACAACGCCGCCAAAAGACGCCCTTCGACCCCGCCGCCAAGCACTGCGACACGGGACAATTCTGGCGCGTTTATCGCCACCCTTGTCCCGCCGCTTACTTTAGCAACCGCTTCTGTGAATTCCTCAAATCCGCCAGCCATGGACCCGTCCCCTTAGCCTAGTCCGCAGACCCGGACCCTAGTGCGTCGAGAATGCCTTCAAGTTCATCATGTGGCCGTGCGATCACGTGCACCGATACTACATCGCCGATCTTGTTGGCGGCTGTGGCCCCGGCATCGGTCGCCGCCTTCACCGCCCCGACTTCACCGCGCACCAGCGTGGTGATCAGACCGCCGCCGGCTTTGGTTTGGCCCAGAATTGTCACGCTGGCCGCTTTGACCATCGCATCCGCCGCCTCGATCGAGGCGACGAGGCCACGGGTTTCGATCATTCCAAGGGCCATCTGGCCCGCTGCTGGTTTTGCCATGTCTTAAGTCCTTCTATAGGTTATTTTTTCTTTGATATCGTAATGTGTTCAACGATTGCGATGATGCATGCATCAATCGGCACCCCGGCCAGCCCGGCGGGCAGACGCGCACCAGAACCGGTCACGATCATCACAGTATCGCCAACGCCAGCACCGCAGGTATCAGCCGCCACCACCGACGGCTCCAACACTTTGCCGGACCCGTCAATAATGTCGCATAACAACAGCTTATGACCGGTCAGTTGGGCTTCTTTGGCCGTCGCTGTGACCGTGCCGATGACTTTTGCCACTCGCATTAGAAATTATCCCGATAACGGTCGATTTCCACCTGCGTCACTTGCTGGGAAAAGAACTCCAACTCGCGTTCGCTCTGCTGGCAGGCCAGTTCCCACATGTCGTCGCCCATCACGCCCCTGAGCCAGTCCGACCCTCGCGCCAATGCAATGGCGTCGCGCAGGTCAGTGGGGATGGGGGCGGCATCTTCGACCTCGTAGCCATTGCCGGTGGTCATCTCAGAAGGTTCAATGCCCTGTTCGATGCCGTCAAGACCGGCGGCAATATCACTTGCCAACAGGAAATACGGATTGCAATCGGCCCCTGCATCGCGCTTTTCCACCCGAACGGCGCTGTCATTACCTTCAATCACCCGCAGGCCAACGGTGCGGTTATCCAGCCCCCAGGTCGTGTTGATCGGACAGAAGGTATATGGCTGGCGGCGACGATAGCCGTTGACCGTGGCACTGCCGCAAATCGAGGCTTCGGCCATGCGTTTCTGCATGCCGCCAACAAAATGACGGCCCGTTTGGTTCAACTTGCCATTGTCGGCAAAGACGTTCTTGCCGTCTTTCCATAGCGAATAGTGGCAGTGAAACCCGTTGCCGGAATCCTCATAAAACGGCTTGGCCATAAAGGTCGCTTTATAGCCATGCGCGCCTGCCAGTTGTTTGACCAGGGAACGGAACATCACCACCCGGTCCGCCGACAGTAACGCCTCGTCGAAGCGTACATTCACTTCGACCTGGCCGGCCGCGTATTCCGGGTTTGATTGCTCAATCGGAATGCCACATTCGTTGATCTGGGTGCGGATTGGGCCAAGCACATGTTCAAGCTCTGCCGCCCTCTCAAGCCCATAAACCTGAATGCCGGAATCCCTCGGTTTGCCGGTTTCGGGATCAAGCAGATAGAATTCCAATTCGGTCCCGACCTGAACCTCAAACCCCATGTCAGCCGCGCGTTTCACCTGACGCTCAAGCATTGGGCGCGGGTCAATCGGTACTTGCTTGTGATTCATCCCCTCGGCGCGGGCAAAACACATGGCCACGCCCGGCTCCCACGGCAGGGCGACCGGTTTGGTCATCGGGAACATGTGCATGTCGGGATAACCGTTGTCGAAATTGACATACGGCGTGTCCCAGACGTCGCAGGTCATATCAATGGCGAAAAGGGCGAGCGAGTAGGCATTGCCATTATTGCAAATGTTCTCCCAATGGCTGGCCGGAATACGCTTGCCGCGCATAATGCCGTTCAGGTCTCCAAGGCCCAGAATTACCGTATGTGTTCCCTCGGGTAACGTGAAATCAGTTGACGTCAAGATGCAACCTCCCAATTGCTTATGGTCTTGCGTTTAGTTGTATTCTGTATACAGTATTCAAAAATACAGTCAACAGCACCAAAACGACAAGGACGATTTTGATCATGGCACCCAGCAACATCATTGTCGTGGGCGGTGGTATTGCCGGTACGATGACGGCGCTTGAACTTCAGCGCAAGGGTGAACAGGTGACGCTGATCGACCGGTGGGAACCGGGGCATTCGCGGGCCTCTTCAACCGATTACAACCGGGTGATCCGGGCGATTTCCGGACGGGACGAATTCTATACCAAATGGGCGCGGGAAAGCCGGTTGCGGTGGTTGGAACTTCAGGCCGAAAGTGGCCAGAATCTGATGTATGAATGCGGTGCTTTGATCCTGGCCACCGAGGGCCATTGCGATTGGGAAGACGCGACAAGTCAGACCTTCGACAAGCTTGGCGTGCCTTATTACAAGTATTCGCAGTCGGAAATTCAGCAAAGATTTCCCCAGTTTCGCGTGCCCGACATCGGCTATGCCCTGTTCGAACCCGAGGCGGGCATGCTGATGGCGCACCGCTGTGTTCTGACCGGGATCGACCTGTTCAAACGCGCGGGCGGCGTGGTGAAACGGGGCCGCGTGACCACCGATGGGTCCGAGCGGCCGATGCTGGATGGCAAGCTGCTTGAGGCGGATGTTATCATCATCGCCACTGGCCCGTGGATGTCAGATATGTTCCCGCGCACCATTAAGCCGATCACCACAGTGATTGGTGTCAATGTGATCTATACCTCGACCCCCGACGGGTCGGACGCATTTGACATGGAAAACATGCCCTGCTGGATTGATCATGGGCGTAGTTCGTTTGGCCTGCCGTCGTCCGAAGGGTCGGGCGTCAAGGCGGCTGTGGTTATCCCTGACAAGATCGACCTTGATAACGACGAACGCCTGATCCGGCGTGAATGTCTAAGCCGCACCCGCAGTTATATCGAACACCGCTTCCCGGGGTTGGTGGGCGAAAAGGTGGTAGATTCCAAGTTCAACCAGATCATCCTGACGCCAGATACGCATTTCATTGTCGACTGGCACCCCGAGCATGACAATGTTCTTTTCGCGGGGGGCTGTTCCGGGCATCTGTTCAAACACGCGCCCGTATTCGGCAGCTTTGTGGCCGGGGTCGCGGTTGGGGACTATGGCACGGCCGACCGGTTCAAGGTTGCCAACCGACGCAAACTTAGCCCGAAAGAAAGCCCGTCAGGACGATAAATCGGCGTAATGTGCCGCGTTCGGGCAGTCATAAGGATCAAACGCGCCTTCATTTCCGGCCAGAAATGCTTTGCATTCCTTGGACTTTTCACAGGTTGTACAGGCTAGGACAATCTCTAACGCGCGCCAGCGGGTGGCGTCGATAACTTTGCCGGTGACGCCGAAATGTGCTGCCATCGCCTCCATCTGGTTACGCACCCCGGGGCGGGCATTGGCAAATGTTGCAATGTCTTCGCGCGATACGGACAGATCGGCGCAAAGCCGGTCGAGTTCCTGCGATGTCAGAATCCTTTTACGGGCCCTGTCAAACAACCCTAGTAATCCAGTCATGCGGCTATCCTCCTGATTGCGACGCTAAAGTCTGAAAGACTGCAAGACTTTGAGGCAGATCAATTTACCGGCGCGCCACGCAGTAATTTAGCCGCTTCCTTGGCCATCAGATCAACCAGCACGTCGCCAGAAACGACAGACGCCAGCCGGTCTTTGGTCTCGACAGGGGATTGTTGATCGCCTGCGTTTTTTTCAATCGCATGAGTAATAAATGCGCGGGTGAATTCCGGGTGGAATTGCACCGACATGGCCGGGAAATCATAGGCCAGAACGCCAAACGGACAATAATCAGCACCGCCCAGAACCCTGGCCCCGGGTGGTACTTTTATCACCTGATCGCGGTGCCAGACATGGGCATCAACGTCTTTCCCGTTCACCTTAAAGCGCCGCACGCCAACCACTTCGCCCAAACCGGCCAGTTCTGCCTTGCCGCCATAAACCTCGGCCATGAATTGATGAGCGAAACAGATACCGAAAACCGGAGCCGCCTGCGCCTTTGCTTCCAGCAAGAAGGTGCGCAAACGCCCCAACCAAGGCATATCATCATAAACGCCCTTCTCGGACCCACTCAGTACAAATCCGTCAAAATCGCCAACCTGCGGCACCGGCGTGCCAGCCGTTACTTCGATCACCGTCAGTTCATCACCCGGCATCGCCGGGGCCAGCCATTCGCGGATTGTGCGGCCTACGTGTTTGCCGCCGCCGATGTCTTCGGGCAGGTCGGTCAGGTTCAGGATGGCAATCCTTACCAATCGAACACCCGGTCAATTCCGGCCATCTTGACGCCAGTAAAGGCTGATGCCTGAAACGACAGCGCGCGCAGGTCTTCGACCTCAAGATTATGCACCGAAGACTTGCCGCAGGCCTTGGCCAGCGCCGTCATCTCCATGGTCATCGCCGTCAGATACCGCGCCACCCGCTCGGCCCCCGCCGCCGGATTCATGCGTTTTTCCAACTCAGGATCCTGCGTTGCAATTCCCACCGGGCAACGCCCGGTATGGCAATGGTGACACGCGCCCGGAGAGGTTCCAAGCGCCTCATAATCCTCAAGATAGCGCGGTGAATTACACCCCGCCGCAATCATCGCGCCATTGCCGATCATCACTGCATCGGCACCCAGTGCGATGCACTTGGCCGCGTCCACTCCGGTGCGGATACCGCCCGCAACCACCAGCGTTACCTTGCCCGACATGCCACAGTCATCCAGTGCTTCGCGGCCCGCGCGAATGGCGCTCATGGTTGGCACACCGGTATGGTTCAACAGCATCTCGGGCGACGCACCTGTGCCACCTTCGGCCCCATCCAGAACCACCACATCCGCACCCGCCTTGGCCGCAACGGCCACGTCGAACCGGGGGCGGGTCGCGCCCATCTTGATAAAGATCGGCACCTGGTAATTGGTGGCAATACGTAGTTCTTCGATCTTGACCGCAAGGTCGTCGGCACCCAGGAAATCCGGGTGACGGATGGTTGATCTTTGATCAACCCCTTCTGGCAAGGTGCGCATTTCAGACACCCTCGGGCTGACCTTCATGCCCAACAGCAAGCCGCCAGTGCCGGGCTTGGCCCCTTGCCCTACAACAATCTCAATCCCGTCGGCGCGGCGCAGATGGTCCAGATCAACGCCATAACGCGCCGGGGACATCTGATAGACCAGCCGTTGCGAGGCTTCGCGCTCTTCCTCAAGCATCCCGCCTTCGCCAGTGCAGGTCATTGTGCCCGCTTTGGACGCGCCATAGCCCAAAGACGCCTTGGCTGACGCCGACAACGCACCAAACGACATCGACGCGATATAGATCGGGATTTTCAACTCGATCGGCTTTTCAACCAAGCCACGTCCACCGCCCAAAATGGTCGTGGTATCGCAGGTTTCGCGGTATCCTTCCAACGGCAACCGCGTCATGGTGGCCGGCACAAAGGTCAGATCATCAAACGTCGGCAATTGCTGGTTGAACGAGTTATAGCCGCGCACCTGGTAGCGGCCCAATTGCGCCAATGCGTGCACTTCGGCAATCGAATCCGGGTCCCAGCGGGCCGAACCACCCTTGGCATATGATGCGGGCACCCCGGCGGGGCGGCCCTCAACAGCACCGTCACCAAATTTGATCTCGGCCTCATCGGCCATTTCGAACGGGTATTCATACGGTTTGTTCAGATCATGAGCCATGCGTTTGCATCCCTGCTTTCAAAATACCAAAGCCGTTGGCCCGAGATCATCTTGCGCCAGTCGCGCGATGTATCCACCAGCCCCAAAGGCTCTAAAATTGCGTCCACCTCGGCCACTTCTTCGGCGTTCGGTTCAATGGTTTCCACATCGACGCCGACGCTTTCAACCGGGCCGGCAACCCAGACTTCGCCTTGCCACAAGGCATCCGCACAGCTTTCGCCAGCCCCGCCCAAGGCGATAATCCGCCCGGAATGTGCCATGAAACCGGACTGATAGCCGATTTTTCCTTCGACCACGATATTGCCGCCCTTCATCGCCACACCAACCCGCGGGCCGGCGTCTCCTTTGACGTGAATGGTGCCGCCCATCATCGCCGCCCCGCAGGACATGCCGCAATAGCCACCGACGGTGATCATGCCATCCGACATGCCTTCGCCCAAGGCCCAACCGGCGTTGCGTTCGATATTGATCGTGGCACCTGTGTTCAACCCGCCGCAGAAATAACCAACCGAGCCTTCGAAATGCAGGTCAGCGCCGGGCGGCAGGCCGATGCCAAGGTTATGGCGCGACAGGGTGTTGGTCACCCGGATTTTGTCACCGGCTTTGGCCGCTGTCTGCATGTCCTGATTAATCTCGCGGATATGGCGTTGGCTGACGTCGATAATGACTTCACTCATGCGGCCAGACTCCGGTTGCCGACGCCCCAGATGCCCATCAGGCTGGGACCGTCGTGATTGATAACATCTTCTTCGCCGGTGAACACACGGCGCACCGCCTGTTCTTCGGTCGCCACTGCCAGATCGCCATTCTTGTCGATCACCACCAGTGGTTTCATCGCAAACCGGTCTTTGGCAAAGCCAATGCCGTCGGGACGCGCAATCATATAGGTGAACACGCCGTCGATTGAGGTGATGGATTTACGCAACGCCTGCTCCATGCTTAGCCCTGCCTTGATCTGGTCCGATACCCAAACCGCAATCAGTTCGGAATCGTTTTCGGTCAGGAAACGATAGCCCCGCCGCTCCAGCTTGTCCCGCCAGGTAAAATAATCGGTGATCTGGCCGTTATGCACAATCGCCACGTCCGAAAACGGTCGTGCCCAGAATGGGTGGCTGGCATTGGGCAACACCGAACTTTCCGTAGCCAGCCGCGCATGGCCAAGCCCGTGGGTGCCGATCATGTCGCGCACCCCGTGTTTGTCAGCCACTTCGACCGCGCTGCCGGTGTCTTTGATGATTTCCAACGACCGCCCGCAGGACTGGATTTCGATCCGGTCGGTCAGAGTGTCGGCGTCTTTGATCCAAGCGGTCAAGTCACGCGGATCGCTGATTTCCATGCGAAAACAATAATGTGCATTTTGGTCTGTGGTTATCTGTGGCTCGCTCAGAAAATCCGATCCATGACCCCGCAACACATGGGTAAAACCATCCAGATCACTGTCCATCGACGATTTGTCAAACCCCATGCCGCGTAGGGTGTAGCCGGTTTCGCGGGGTTCCGTGTAGATCGCAAAACCGGTACTGTCGGCACCACGATGCCTTTGCGCATCCATCAGTTCGACCAAATCGTGCCCGACCTTGCCTGGCGCATTCAAAATCCGACCAGCGATTCCACACATGACATTCCCCTCGAAAGTGTTTGTATACAGTATACCGTATTCACTTAAGTTCAAGGCGATTCTTAACAACCTGCTTTATTGTACTCTGGATTCAGGATACAGAAATACAGAAGACTCTGCAAATTCATGCGCAAATTCACGACAAGAGGCCCGCAATGCCACTTAAAAGCATCCAACCCGCCCGCCGCCGTCTGGCTGATGAGGTGTACGAACAGTTGATCGACGCGATCATGCGACGCGAAATTGGGCCGGACGACCATCTGGTGCAGGAAAAGCTGGCGGCGGAATTACAGATCAGTCGCACGCCGGTGCGCGAGGCGCTGATGCGGCTGGAACAGGACGGTGTGCTGGAAGTGTCCAATCGCGGCAGTTTCCGGCTTTACCAGATGAACGACGCAGAAATTCGCGAGTTATACCAGGCGCGCGCGGCGGTCGAAGGGCAATCGGCGCGGATCCTCGCCAATGATCCCAAGTCCGAAGTCATTGCCAAATTGCGCGATTGTGTGCAGCGCGAAGAGAACGTCAGCGACGATTCGGCCAAAGGTTATTTCGAGGCCAACCGCAATATTCACCGCAAATTCGTCGAACTGGCAGGCAATCGGTTCCTGTTGGAGATGTTTGACATGATCTGGGGCAAGGCCATGGCGTTTCACCTGTTTGCGGCGATCGAAAACGTCGATCTGTCCAAATCTCTGGGCGCGCATATGGAATTAGTCGATGTGGTCGCCTCGGGCGATAAGGGCGCGGCGCTGGAAGCGTTCACAAACCACATTCAGGATGGGTTTGATTTGCAGATCGAAGGGCTGAGAGCCGGATGAGCACGCCAGTTACACCCGACTACGCGCAAAAAGTTCTGGCCCAGTTCTTCGCCGAATGGGTGCAGGCGTTGGACCTGACGATCCTGTCCATCGACGCCGACCATGTGCTGGTGCGCATGCCTTTGGGCAAGCATCTGGCGCGGGTGGGCGGCATTGTTTCAGGTCAGGCGCTGGCGGCGTTGGCCGATACCTCGATGGTGCTGGCGGCCATGGGTCAGTGCGGCGAAGCGCGGGCCTTTGCCACCACTGATCTGCACACGCAGTTTTTACGCCCCGGTGTCGGCACGGCGATTCTGTGCCGCGCCCGGGTGGTGCGGGCCGGCAAGGCGCTGGTGTTCACGCAGGCCGACATGACGCAAGCAGACGACGCCAAACTTGTCGCCACCGCCACCGCGACGTTTTTCGCGCCTTAACGTCCGGACCTAAGGCCAGCCAAACCACCAATTTCATTGCAGCACCAATTGAAACGAACAGCGATGATGAGTTCAACAAGCAATTTCTTTTCAACGGAAATTTTCGCAATACCCTCTTCTGATAACATGTCATATATGACATGTTATCAGAAGAGGGTATGATATTGCGGCAAAAACAGGGATTGTCAGCAATCTGTTGTAACTGACCCTAAGGTCAAGACCCTGTCCCGGCGACGAAAACATTTCCGGTTCCGATCACCCTTGACAGATTACGCGCTTAGATGTGAGGTTCGGGGCGCGGCGGAGAGAATCCCTCGCAATGACGACCACGCGCCCATATGAATGTGGGAGCAGCGGGGATTGATGGTTGAAGGACCAAAGGTCGCCCGTATGAAATTTCTTGTGGTCTATGCCCACCCTGTCCCAACAAGTTTTAACGCCGCCGTGTTTGATACGGTCAAACGGGCGTTGACGGATGCCGGCCATGATATCCGTGTGACGGACCTCTACGCAGAAGAGTTTCAGCCGGTTTTGTCACGCGCGGATCGCGAAGCATACCTTGACAATACGGCGCAGTTGATCGACCAGGTTCAGGACCATGTAGACAATCTGAAATGGGCCGACGGGTTGGTATTTGTCTTTCCGACCTGGTATTTTGGCCCGCCTGCCATCCTCAAGGGTTGGTTCGAACGGGTCTGGTTGCCCGGCGTCACCTTTGAGATTGCCAAACGTAAAGGCGACACCACATCGTCGTGCATCCGTAACATCAAACGTCTGGCGGTGATCACCTCGTCCGGCTCTCCGGCGTGGTGGATGTTTGTGGTTGGCAACCCGTGCAAACGATTTTTCCTGCGCTGCATGCGCGCCTTGTTTGATTTTCGCTGCAAAACCGTCTGGATGCAGCTTTATGACATGAACGTGGTGGATGACGCGGCGCGCAAGAGATTCCTCGCCAAGGTTGAACGCAAGATGGCAAAGCTATGAGAACGCCATTACACCTTGGCGGCTATCGCCTCGATTTCCACAGTGAACTCCTCACGGGTAAACCCGGTGACGATCATCAAAGTCGACGCAGGCGGGGTGATTTCAAACCGCGCATCCCGCGCAGCCATATAGGGCGCCATATGTTCGCGCCCCGTCACATAGGCATTGATGCGCACCACGTCCGCCATGCTCATATCGCAATCAGCAAGGATTTTGGCGATGTTGTCAAAACACAGATCAGCCTGATCGCGGGTGTTGTCGGGGATCACGTCGTCGGGGGTCACCGCCAGTTGCCCCGAACAAAACACCAGCCGCGCACCCGCCGGAACTTCGACGGCGTGGGCGTATTTGGCAAACGGGCGACGAATGGTTGTGGGGGTATGGTGGGTAAGCATGTTGCGTCCTTAAGATTGGTGAATGGTTCAGTTCTACCTTGCCGGAATCATCCACGATACTAAAGTTCAAACAAGCAGACAGGAGTCATCAAAAGGGAAGGGACATTCCCGAACCAACCACAAATTGAAATCTAAAATAAAAACCTGGGAGAGAAAACATGAAACTTAAGACACTCACATACGGAATTGCAGCCCTGCTGGCCGGAAACGCGGCGCAAGCTGGCGAAGCCGTCACATTTGGCACCAATTGGGTCGCACAGGCCGAACACGGCGGGTTTTATCAGGCCGTGGCCGATGGCACCTATGCGGCCTGTGGTCTGGACGTGACAATCGTGCCGGGTGGCCCGAACGTCAACAACCGCGCGTTGCTGCTGGCGGGTAAGATTGATTTCCTGATGGATGGCAACCTGTTACAGCCCTTTAACTCGGTCAAGGAAAACATCCCTATGGTGGTTGTCGCCAGCATGTTCCAGAAGGAACCTCAGGTGATCATGACCCATCCGGGCGAGGGGCTGGACACCTGGGAAAGCCTGAAGGGGGCAGATACGCTGCTGATTGGTAACGGCGGTTATCAATCATTCTTTCGCTGGATGGTCAGTATCGGTTTCCAGGATGAACAGCGTAAACCCTACACCTATAACTCGGCACCGTTCCTGGCCAACAAGCAAAGCGGACAACAGGGTTATGTGACGTCCGAGCCGTTTTCGATCGAGACCGAAGCCGGTTTTAAGCCGAATGTGTTCCTGTTGGCGGATTATGGTTTTAACACCTATTCGACGCTGATCAACACCATGCAGGCGACCATCGACAATAAGCCCGAGGCGGTTCAGTGTTTTGTCGACGGGTCGATTATTGGCTGGAACAATTATATGTACGGCGACCGAACGGCTGCCAATGCGTTGATCCAAACTGACAATCCGGACCTTAAGGATGCCAACATCAACTTTGCCATTTCAGCGATGGAGGAATATGGCATTGTCGATTCCGGCGACAGCCTGACAATGGGTGTTGGCGCCATGACCGATGAACGGATCGCAAGCTTTTTCCACAAGATGGCAGAGGCGGGCGTGATCGACGCCGATCTGGACTTCAAGGCGGCCTATACGCTGGATTTTATCAACAAAGGCACCGGGTTGGACGTCAAAAAGGCGCTGACTGGGAACTAGGCTCAAAGTCCTCCGAACTCCTTCAATTGTTACGTAGGGTGGGTAAAACCCACGTTCCGTGACAGTTGAGGGCTTGGGGGAACGTGGGTTTTACCCACCCTACACAACAATCAGATGACAGGGATGTCTCGCATCCCTGTCCCTACACACTGAGGAATTACATGAGCGGTCAAACACTTTTGTCCCTGTCTGAGATCGGCAAAACGTTCTCGAATGGCACGGTGGCCTTGCAAGGTATGTCGATGGACATCGAAGAAGGGTCCTTTGTCAGCCTGCTGGGCCCATCAGGTTGCGGCAAATCCACCGCTCTCAAAATCATTGCCGGGCTGGGCAACCTGACCACCGGCTCGCTGCGCTGGCCAACCACCAGCGTTGACCAGCTTGGTCGCCCCGATATGGAGGTTTCCTTTGTTTTTCAGGAGCCGACGCTGATGTTATGGGCCACGGTGTTTGACAATGTCTGGCTGCCGTTACGGCTCAAAGGCATAAGCCGCGCCAAAGCCAAGGACGCCGTCAACGAAGCTCTGGAAATGGTTGGCCTGTCGGGGTTCTCAAAGTCATATCCACGCGAATTATCAGGTGGCATGAAAATGCGCGTCTCAATCGCCCGCGCGTTGGTGACGCGGCCCAAATTGCTGCTGATGGACGAGCCATTCGCGGCGCTGGACGAAATCACCCGCTCGAAACTGAACGACGATCTGTTGACGCTTTGGCAAACCTTTAACTGGACAGTGATCTTCGTCACCCATTCGGTGTTTGAGAGTGCCTATCTTTCAAACCGTATCGTCGTCATGGCCGCCCGCCCGGGGCGGGTGGTGGCCGATATTGATGTTGACGCGCCTTATCCAAGACGCGGTGACGATTTCCGTAATTCACCCGATTATAACGCTTGTTGCAGTCAGGCCTCAGTCGCGCTGCATGCAGCCATGGCCGCAGGGGATCATTTGTGATGGTAGAAACAACGCCAAATTCCGGGCAAAATTCTGTGCAAACCGCGCCAATCGTTCTTGATCCGGTTGAAATGCGCAAAATCCGCATGGCTCGCAACGAACGCATTGGCCGCTGGGTGCTGCCGATCATCGTGGTGATCCTGTCGATCGCCGGCTGGGAGGCTTTTTGCGTTATCAACGAAGTCCCGCATTATATCATCCCCCGCCCTGGTCGGGTGCTGAATGCTCTGATCGAGGATTGGGCGCTGTTAATCTCGTCCCTCGGCTATACCTTATTGATCACATTTTCGGCTCTTAGCATCGCCATCATTGGCGGTGTTGGCTTGGCCGTTCTGTTTGCTCAGTCCAAATGGGTGGAAATGTCGTTCTTCCCTTACGCCGTGATCCTGCAAGTCACGCCAATCATTGTCGTTGCCCCGCTGATCTTTATCTATGTAGATAGCAAATTCGTGGGCCTGTTGATCTGCGCCTGGATCGTGGCGTTCTTCCCGATCCTGTCCAATACCACCCTTGGCCTGAAATCAGCCGACCATAATCTGGTTGATATGATGAAACTTTACGGCGCATCCCGCTGGCAAACCCTGCGGTTCCTGCGCCTGCCTTCCGCTTTGCCTTACTTCCTTGGCGGTCTGAAAATCGCTGGCGGCCTGTCGCTGATCGGCGCAATCGTCGCCGAATTCGTGGCTGGATCTGGCGGGGCAGAATCCGGCCTCGCCTTCCGTATTCTTGAGGCGAGTTACCGTTTGAACATCCCCCGCATGTTCGCCGCCATCCTGCTGATATCGTTCACCGGCATCCTGATCTTCATGTTCATGACGTTCCTTAGCTGGCTGTTCCTGCACAAGTGGCACGAAAGCGCCATCAAGCGTGAAAGCTGAACGGGATGATTGAACCGGGGGTCATGCGGCTGGTGGAGGGGTCGCCAAACCCAATCGGTAATATTGATCAGTTGTTCTTGCTACAGGGCGAGGGCATCACCACCCCCGTGGCCCGGATTGACGGCGCAGACCTGATCCCGGCGCGAGCGGGGCCGGGGCATCTGCGAATTTTCCACTTCAATGATCTACACAATCACCTGACCGATCTGTCCGGCCCCACCAAAGGCACAAGACGGTTTTCACAAATGGTCAAACGGGTGCGTGATGCGCGGGCTTTGGGCGACCCCATGTTGTTCCTCTCCATCGGTGACGATCACACCGGCACGATGCTCGACGAACTGGTCGGTTGGAGCGAGGATGCCTTTACCCTCGATCCCAGTTATCGCGCCTATTCCGGCGGCGGCATTGACGCCACGGTTCTGGGCAATCACGAGTTTGATCGCGGCTCGGCTTTGCTGGCGCGCGGTATCCGTGCGGACGCGCAGTTCCCCGTGCTCAGCGCCAATGTGCATGGCTCGCAACACCTGAAGCCGGGGCAGGATTACATCCCGGGCGCAATCGCCATTGTTCAGGGCCTGCGCATCGGTCTGATCGGCCTGACCACCCATGTGGAAACCCGGGTCGGCCAGGTCAGTGACCCGACATTGGCCGTGGCCAGCCCGGTCAGGGTTCTGGAAAACATCCTGCCGGCACTGGCCCCGTTGGTCGATGTGGTGCTGATCATGTCCCATTGCGGATACGGCGACGGCGCTCACAAAAGCGGCAAGGCGGCAGCGATTCGTGACATCGGCGAGGCCGATTTTTCACTGGCGCAGGCGGCGGGCATGATCACTAAAACCCCCGTCCTGGTTCTCGGCGCGCATACCCATACGCGGTTGAATGAGGACGGGCTGGACGCCGCTAATATCCTGAACGGCGTGCCGATCTTTCAAACCGAATGCAACGGACAGTTTCTGGGCGAGATCGAGGTGCGCTTTGATTCCGGTGGTTGGGAAATCGAAAAGGCCTGCCTGCATAAGGTGAAGCCACTCAACCCGGCGGTTGGCGCATCGCACACCTACGCGGCGCATTATGAACAGGACGGGGATGTTGATCTGACGTTTGACAAAGATGTAGTCGCGCCCATTCTTGCCAAAGTCGAAACCGCACTGAAGGTGAAAATTGCCGATGTCGATACCAACGCGCTTACCTTTCAAACCGCTGTTCTGGAACGATATTCAAATGAATCCGCGCTGATGAATTTCATTTGCGATGCCATCGTCGCCCGCCTGAAATCCCTTGGCCACGACGTCGATTTCGCCCTGATGAATGGCGCTACCATTCAATCAGGAATCGAACCGGGCGCGCTTAGCGCCGGGGATTGGTTCAATGTTATGCCCTACGCGGACGAGGTTTTCATCATGCAGGTGACGGCCAGGCAACTGATGGACATGCTGCAATCCAACGCCAAACGCCTGCTGCGCAAGGACGAGTTTTCCCAGACTGATCACACCGGATTTCTGGCGCGCGGGTTCCTGCACACATCGCGTGAAATCCGTTACAGGATCAATCCCGGCGTTACGGCTGCACAGGCCGACGTGCAGGACATCACTTTCAAAGGAGCGCCGCTCGCAGATCAAACCTTTAACGTGATAATGTCGACCTACCTGGCGCTGGGCGGGTTTGGCGAACGCTGGAACGGCTTGCCAATCTGCGGCGGTGTACCGGGCGACCTTGCCGGGTACGACCTGCGTGACATGCCATCGCATAACACATCACTGGTTTTCCGCGACGAGGTCGGGGCGCAAATGCGCGAGCTTGGCACCTTGAATGACACCAACGCAAATGCCCGCGACGGGCGATTGAAAATTATCGGGCAAGGCACATGACAACAGACATTTCACACCTTTTCTGGGCCAACCACACCAGTTTATCTTTGCGCGAAATGGCCAAACGCGATCCGGTTGCTGTTCTGCCCATTGGGGCCACCGAACAACACGGGCCACACCTGCCCTTGTCGGTTGATACTGATATCAACCGGGGGATTGTTCAGGCCACGGCGCAAATCCTCGCGCAAGGCGAACTGCCGGTTCTGTTCCTGCCGACCATGCCGATCGGCAAAAGTACCGAGCATCTGGATTTCCCCGGTTCCCTTTCGTTTTCCACCCAAACGCTGATTTCCATGTGGATGGAGATTGGCGAATGCGTGGTCAATTCAGGCATCCGCCGTCTGGTGTTTTTCAACAGCCACGGCGGGCAACTGGCGCCAATGGACATCGTTGCACGGGATTTACGGGTAAAGCACGACTTGTTGACGTTCTCTTGTAACTGGTTCGGGTTGGGCCTGCCCGAGGGGCTGATATCAGACCATGAAAGCACCTATGGCATTCACGCAGGCGAACTTGAAACTTCGATGATGTTGCATCTTCACGCAGACAAATGCCGGATGGACAAGGCGCAGGATTTTAAATCGAAGATCGAACATCTGAACACCACAACCCGCCATCTCGGGCTTGGCCCGGGTGGCAAGATTGGCTGGAAAACCGGCGATCTGAACGGCGACGGTGCCTGCGGCAATGCCGCTGCGGGGACACGCGAAACCGGGCAACAGGCGATTGTCCATGTCGCGGCTGAATTTGCGCAGATGCTGGGCGAAGTGCACGCCTTTGACATGGGCGCGAGGGGCTGAGATGACGCATTTCTGGCTTTCCCCACCGGAGAACCCCGACAGGTACGTGTTGGGAAACGTGCATATTCCCCGTGACTTATGCGCCTTGAAACCGGGCCCGGACGGTTGGTGCAACGCCGATGTGATCATCGAAAATGGTGCAATTGGCGCGGTGATGCCTACCGGTACTGCGCCGCCTGACCTGCCATTCACTGACGCAGGCCAATCCATCCTGTTGTCCGGTTTGGTGGATTGTCACACGCATCTGGACAAGGCGCATGTGGCAGCGTTTGAAACTTTCACCCCCGGCGATCTGGCTTCGGCAATCGAAGCGATGACCCGCCAGAAACAAACCTGGACGCGCCAGTCACTGGCCGCACGGGTTGAATTTTCGCTCAACTCGGCCTGGGCTTACGGCGTGCGCGCGATGCGCAGCCATGTTGATGGCTCCCCCGGCGCACTTGGGTTTGTCACGGAGGTGATGGTTGAGGCGAAACAACGCTGGCAGGGCCGGATTGATCTGCAATTGTCGTCCTTGGCCAACATCAACTATTTTGAGGACGACCAATTTCGCGACGAGGTTTTCGCGCAAGCCCAAATTCAAGGCCGCTTTGGCGCGTTCCTGATGGGCCAACCCGATTTACTGTTACGGTTGATTCCGTTGTTTGAAATGGCCGACGCTTATGGCCTTGACCTTGATTTCCACGTTGACGAAGGGCTTGATCCGGCTTTGAAAGGGTTGGAAGCCGTGGCGTATGCCGCCCTGCAAACCGGGTTCAAAGGCACTGTTTTGTGTGGTCATTGCGTTGCCTTGTCGAGCTATAACCGCGAACGGCGCGAGCGGGTTATCGATCTTGCACTTGAGGCCGGGTTGCACTTTGTCGCCTTGCCCAGCAGCAACCTTTACCTGCAATCACGCACCCCCGACAACGTCCCCACCTTGCGCGGTATGGGCCCGGTTGCGCGGTTGGCCGCGCGCGGTGTACCGGTGTCGCTGGGCGCGGACAATGTCCGCGACGGGTTCTGTGCGTTTGGCGATTTTGACCCGATGGCGGTGCTGAACTTGGGCGCGCAAGTCGGGCATTTGCATGAACCGGCGCGTGATTGGGCCGGGTTGATTACGACCAATCCGGCGCGCACTATGGGATTGAAATGGAACGGAAAAATTGAAACGGGCGCGCCCGCCGATCTGGTGTTGTTCGCGGCCCGTAACAGTGGTGAGATGAACCTGCGGGGCGTGCCGGAACGCATTGTTATCCGGCGTGGTGAATGGTTGAATGTCGCGCCACCGGCATTTTCGGAACTGATGGAATAGGTGAAAATCACATGACTAAAGCAGAGATAAATTGGGACGGTTTCCTAAGCGATATCAAAGGGATTGAGGTTGAGGACAGCCCGCAAACCGTGCGGCTGAAATCACGGGATTATTTCTGGTACTCACCCATTCTGAATGAACAATTACGCAAATGCTGGGCGCATCTGGTGGTCTGCCCTAAAACTGAAGCCGAAGTGATCCGCGTCGCTTCGGCCTGCGCCAAATGGCGCGTCCCGGTCACGCCGCGCGGCGGTGGGACTGGCAATTACGGGCAGGCGGTGCCGCTGGTGGGCGGTATTATCCTGGATATGACCGGTTTGTACAAAATTCTGGAGGTGGGTGACGGTTTTGTACGGTGTGAAACCGGCCTGCTGATCTCGGATCTTGATCGCGCCGTACAGGACACGGGCCAGGAACTGCTGATGTGGCCGTCCACCCGTTCGCAGGCGACTATCGGCGGGTTCATCTCGGGCGGGTCGGCCGGTATCGGCTCGGTTCGGCACGGGGTGTTGCGCGATGATGGCAACGTGCGCATGTTGCGGATTGTGACGCTGGAAGAGACGCCGCGCATCATCACGCTGGAAGGGCCGGATATTCAGAAGGTGCACCACGCTTATGGCACCAACGGCATCATCGTCGAGTTGGAACTGGCGTTGCGCCCTGCCGTCGATTGGCATCACGCCGTTGCGCTGTTTGATGACTATACAGACGCGGTGCGCTTTGGTGAGGCGCTGTGCCGTGAAGACTATGACATCTATCTGATTTCGGTGGTGGACAAGCGGTTTTCGCCGTTTTACCGCAATTTGAACGATGTGTTTCCCGAGACCAAACACGCGGTGTTTTCCTTGGTCGGGCCCAAGACGATTGACGCCTTCAAACAAGACGCTGTCGCGCACCGGGGTGCGGTTTCGCTGATGATGAGCGACGCAGAGCTTGAGGCAGCGGGGCTGCCGCCCGCGTATGAATGTGCGTTTAACCACACCACGTTGATGGCGCTGAAATCGGATCGCAACTGGACCAATTTGCAGGTGGCCTATCCCCAGCCTTACGATCCAAGGGTGGATGCAGTCATGCGGGAAGAATATGGCGATGACCTCTTGCGCCATCATGAATTTGCCCGTGAACGTGGGGAGTATCAGCTGTTTGCCATTCCGTTACTGAAATTCACCACCAAGGAACGGCTGTATGAGGTGGCAGACCGGTACGAGGAACTGGGATGTACGGTGTTTGACGCCCATGTTTACACCATTGCCGAAGGTGGCATGAAAGTTGTGGACGAGGTACAGATGGCATTCAAGGCCGAGGCCGACCCGCTTGGTTTGATGAACCCGGGTAAAACCAGTCAGGCCGAAGCCGAGGCGGTGTTGGGGTGACGTGTGCGTAGTTCGTAGGATGGGTTTTCAACCCATCATTTGACGGCGTTCGGGGCAACGATTGGTGGGTTAAAAAACCCACCCTACGGCTGTCTTGAGGGTGGTGACAATGTGCAAAGGGGAAGGAATAAATCATGAATGATGCAGACACAACGGACCTGATCGCGCGGATTGTTGATGATATCGCCAACCACGCGGCGTTTGAACCTTACGCCGATCTGATCCCGGAAAACATTGATGCCGCCTATTTCATTCAGGATCAGGTGGTTGAAATGTTAGAGGCGCGCGGCATCCGCGGCGCCCCTTGTGGCTATAAGCTGGCGCTTAATTCGCAGTCTCTGATGGCGCATTTTGGCAGGACAGAGCCCTGTTTCGGGCGAATGTTTTCGGACCAGAAATGGCAATCCCCGGCGTCACTGTCGGCAAAGGATTATCGCGGGTTGCTGATCGAGGCTGAAATCATGGCCGTTATGGCCGCAGACATGCCACGTCGCGACGGCGGCCATACAAGGGCCACCGCCGAAGCCGCGGTCGAGCGGTATTTCCCGGCGGTTGAGCTGGTGGACGCGCGTGATCTTGAGATACCAAAGGCGCGGCTGCCTTCCGTGGTGGCGCAGAACATCACCACCGAAGGGCTGGTTTATGGCGGGCCGGGTCTGATCCCGCAAGAACTGGATGTCGAGACCCTGCCGGTTAGCCTGTCGTTTGACGGGGCTGTGGTGGCCCAAACCAAAGGCACCCCGCCGCAGCATCCCGGAGATGCGATTGCCTGGCTTGCCAATCAACTGATGGCGCGGGGCGGGATGCTGAAAGCCGGGGATATCGTTATCTGTGGCACCCATGTTCCGCCGCCACCATTGGGGGACGCATCCCATGTTCTGTTGGATATGGGGCCCTTGGGGCTGGTTGAGTTTACAGTGAAATAAACAATCTACTAGGTAGGGGGTCGCACGCCATGTCAGAACACGCCAACAAACCCAACCGGCCTCCATTGCGGTCGCGGATCACCACTGATGGGCTGGACCGGACGCCGCATCGTGGGTTCATGCGGGGTATGGGTCTGGACGATGCGGCGATTGCACGTCCCTTTGTGGGTATTGTCACCACCGCCAATGAAACGTCGCCCTGCAATGCCAATCTGGGGGAACAGGCGCGCCACGCCTATGCCGGGGTGCAAGAGGCCGGGGGCACGCCGCGGTCGTTCACCACCATTTCGGTGTCAGATGGTATTTCGATGAACCATCAGGGGATGAAGTGTTCGTTGATTTCGCGCGAGGTGATTGCCGATTCGATCGAGTTGGTGATGCGCGGCCATGCCTATGACGCTTTGATCGGCTATGCCGGCTGTGACAAGAACCTGCCGGCCATCATGATGGCAATGGTGCGCCTGAACGTGCCGTCGGTGTTTTTGCACGGGGGCAGCACATTGGTGGGCACTTGGCGCGGTAAACCGATGTCGCTGATCGATACTTATGAAGGCGTGGGCGCGGTGCAGGCTGGCGAGATGTCCGAGGAAGAACTGGACGGAATGGAGCGCGCCGCCATGCCGACAATTGGTGCCTGTCCGGGGCAGTTCACCGCCAATACCATGGCGATGGTGTCAGAAACCCTTGGGATTGCGTTACCCGGGTCGGCGACGGCTCCGGCGGTTTTTGTCGAACGCGAGGCGCTGGGCCGGTTGGCCGGGCATACGGTCATGGACATTCTGCAAAACGGCGGACCATTGCCGCGCGATCTTATCACTCGCGAAAGTCTTGAAAACGCCTGTGCGATGGTGTCGGCGACGGGTGGGTCAACCAACGCCGCCCTGCATATCCCGGCGATTGCCCATGAGGCGGGGATCAAGTTCACTTTGGAAGATGTGGCCGAGGTATTTGCCCGCACGCCGCTGATTGGCAATATGCAGCCCGGTGGTAAATATTACGCCGAGGATGTGCATCGTCTGGGTGGCATCAAGGTGATCTTGCGGACGTTGCTGGCGGGGGGGTATCTGCACGGTGATACGCTGACCATTACGGGGCTGACCCTTGCCGAGTCCGCCGCCGATGCGGGCGAGCCGGACGGTGATATCATTCACGATGCAACCGATCCGATATCGCCGGATGGCGGAGTTGTGGTTCTAAAGGGGAACCTCGCGCCTGATGGTGCGTTGATCAAAGTGGCGGGTTTGAAAAAGCTGGTTCACGAGGGGCCAGCGAGGGTGTTTGATAGCGAAGAGGCCTGCATGGCAGCCATTCGCGTGCAGGATTATGCCGAGGGCGACGTGATTATCATCCGCAACGAAGGCCCCAAAGGTGGGCCGGGCATGCGCGAGATGCTCGGGCCGACGGCGGTGATTTATGGTCAGGGGATGGGCGAGAAGGTGGCTTTGGTGACGGACGGGCGGTTCTCTGGTGCAACGCGGGGCATGTGCATTGGCTATGTCTCGCCCGAGGCCGGGGCGGGCGGGCCTTTGGCACTTGTGCAGGATGGCGATCACGTTCGGGTGGATGCGGTTGCAAGGACCATGGATTTGTTGGTGGATGAGGGCGAAATGACTCGTCGGCGCGCCGCCCTTAAGCCGCGAAAACGCAAGCAACCTCTGGCTGGAATATTGCAGAAATACGCCGATCAGGTGGGGTCTGCGCACTTGGGGGCGGTGACACATGCAGGCAATGTGACCTGGGAAATGGATGATGAGATATGAGTGATTTGCCAACAATCGGCTATATTGGCGTGGGACTGATGGGTGAGCCGATGGTCAACCGCCTGCTGGACGCGGGATTTACCGTCAACGTCTGGAACCGCACCCGCGCCAAGCTGGACGGTGTGGTGGCGCGCGGGGCGGTGGTGGCGGAGACGCCGTATGAATTGGCCGAGCGGTCGGACTATGTGTTCATGTGCCTGATGGACGCCAAAGCGATTGAGGCGGTGATCTTTGGCGAGCATGGCGTGACTGCGTCGCGTCATCCTAAAACGTTGGTTGATTTTGGTACGATTCACCCGGATCAGGCCCGTGATTTTGCTATGCGGTTGCGGGCGGCAAACGGTATGGCCTGGATCGACGCGCCCATATCAGGCGGTGTGCCGGGGGCCGAGGCGGGGACTTTGGCGATCATGGCTGGTGGCGCGGCGGCAGATATTGACGCGCTGCGCCCGGTTATTGGTCATCTTGCTGCGCGGTTTACCCATATGGGGGCACAGGGGGCGGGGCTTTTGACCAAGCTGTGCAATCAGATCATCACCGGTTGCACCATGTCGATAGTCGCCGAAGCGGTGAATTTTGCCGAGAAATCCGGCGTTGATGCCCATGCTCTGACCGAGGCGCTAAAGGGCGGGTTCGCCGATTCCACCCCGCTTCAGTTGTTTGCGCCACGCATGGCTGCGCGGGAATTTGATAATCCGATGGGGGCGACCGATACGATGATCAAGGATCTTGTGTCGATTGTTGATGTGGCCGGGCAGACCGGGGCGATGACGCCGATGACGCAACAATCGTTGAAAATCCTGCGGGATGCTTCGGATCACGGCGGTGGCCAGAAAGATATCTCGGTGATAATCGAAGTGTTCAACCGATAGCTGCGGGCCGCTTTCGGACCCGACGATGTCTGATGTAAGCAATGTCTGTGAAAATCGTAGTTCGGGCTTTCGAGCAATGTGTTAACGCCGAAGCCACGACGCACAAGGCGCTGAACAGGCACATAGCGCCCGTGCCCCAAACCCGGATCGTGCCGTCTGATGACGGCTAAAAGGACGCCCGCCATCGGGTGAAAATGCCAGATCGTTAATCCCGGTGGTCTGGCCTTTGATTTTGATCTTGGTCGGTGGGTGCGCGCCCGTCAGCGACCAGATACGCACGAGGTGCCGGTGAAGTCGAATTGTCAGGTCTGAATCCCCCCCTGATGACCGGCCTAATACCAGAACGCCCGGACACTGTCTCATGCAGCCATCCGTAGGGTGGGGTTCCACCCCACCGCCCCGCCCGGCAAAGTCAAAGGGATGATGGGTTGAAAACCCATCCTACGCAACAATAACAGGTTGGTCTTTGGGCGGATTGGTATAATATGATGCGTCATCAGGGGGATCAAATGGGCGAGAACCGAAGGTCTGTTCGCACTTTGGGTGTGGCTTCAATTGGATTGGATGTGCCCTAGCGAAATGACCGCGCCGTTTCCGGCAACCAAAGGGCAATGTCGGGGATCAGGAACACCGCGATGATCAGCAGGATTTGCGCCAGAACAAACGGCATCACCCCGGCATAGATCGACGACAGGCTAACATGCGGCGCCATGCCTTTGATCACAAACACATTCATGCCAATGGGCGGGGTGATCAGGCCCAGTTCGACCACCATCACCACGATCACGCCGAACCAGACCGGATCAAACCCAAGGCCGGTCACGATCGGAAAGAAGATTGGCACGGTCAAAAGGATCATCGCCAAGGCGTCCAGAAACGCGCCCATCACCAGATACATCAGCAGGATAATCGCCATGATCGCAGTCGGCGACATTTCCAGCCCGCCAACAAAGCCCGAAAGCGCGCCGGCAATGCCGGAGAACACCATCAGGTTGTTCAGGGTCAGTGCCCCGATCAGGATGGCAAATATCATCGCCGAGGTTTGCACCGTTTCCAGCAACGCCTCTTTGGTGTTGGCCACTGTCAGACGCCCCCGCATGGCCGAGATGATGAAGGCGAATGTGGCGCCGACGCCGGCCGCTTCGGTGGGGGTGAATACGCCAAAATAGATGCCGCCGATTACCAGCACGAACAGCAGCAGGATGGCCCAGGTTTTGCTAAGTGCTGCCAGCTTTTCGCGGGTGGACTTTGGCTCTCCGGCGCTGCCGAGATGTGGCCAAATCCAGGTGACAATCGAGATCACCAGCATAAAGCCGATAACCGTCAGTACGCCGGGGATCATCCCGGCAATGAACAGATCACCAATCGAGGTTTCGGTCAGGATGCCATACAGCACCAGCACCACAGACGGCGGGATCAGGATGCCGATGATACCACCGGCCGCGACGGACCCGGTGGCCAGACTGTCGGCGTATTTGTATTTCTCCATCTCGGGCAAAGCCACCTGAGACATGGTGGCGGCCGTCGCCACGGATGACCCACATATGGCGGCAAACGCGCCGCATGCGCCGATGGTGGCCAGGGCCAGCCCGCCGCGAAACGCGCCGAACCAGGCGTTGAAGGCTTCGTATAATTCGCGGCTTAGCCCGGACCGCGACGCGACCGAGCCCATCAGCACAAACAGCGGTACAATCGACAGATCATAGGTGACGGTGGTCTCGTACACGGTCGTGCCAAACAGCGACAGGGCAGGGGACCAGCCGATGATCATCCCCATGCCGCCCAGTCCGGCCAGCCCCATGGCAAAGCCAATTGGCACGGTCATGGCCAGCAGAATGAACAGAAAGACAAAGCAAAGGGTGCCTACGGTAATCGGATCCATGTCGCGTTATTCTTTCAGATTTTGGTTGCGGGGTGCAGCAACAGCCAGACGGCAAACAATGTGGTGATGCCCGAGGCCGCGGCCATGACAAACACCACCGGTGCCACCGGCAGGAACAGGATTTGTGTCGCCAGCCCATCGGACCAGAAATTTGTCGCCCGGTCCCACAGGCGCCAGGTGATCAAGCCAAAGAAGATGACAGCAATCAGGGCGGAAAACCCGGCCAGCCATGCGCGCGTAACACGCGGGACCATTCCGGCGACCAGATCAACCGCGATATGGCCGCGGTTCAAGGTGGTCAGGCCAAGACCAAAGAAGATCATCAACCCCATGCCAAGTTCGACCATCTCGACCGTGTAAACCAGTGGTGCGTTAAAGAAATAGCGCCCGACAACATCGGCGAAGGTGATCAGCATCAGGCCAAGCAGGCAGAACGACGCCGCGCCAGCCATCCAGTTGGATATGCGTTTGATTGTGTTCTGCATTTTTGGTCCCCCGGGGTCGCCAAAACAAGGCCGGGGCAAACTAGCAAAGTGCCCCGGCCCGAATTGTAGTTGGAATCCGCGTTACTCGCCCGCGTATTTCGCCATTGTCGCCTTTAGGTCGGCCAGCAATGCCGCACCGTCAAGCCCGGCTGCATTGGCCTTTTCGACCCATGAGTCGTTCATGAATTCGATCTTTTCGGCCCAGCGGGCCAGTTCGGCCTCGGAAAGTTGGTTGATGGTGCCATTGCTTTCAAGCGCAAACGCTTTGCCAACTGCATCGGCACGATCCCAGCCAGCGCCGAGGATACCCGCACCTTTGATGCCGCCCAGATTGGTCAAGACCTTTTTATGTGCATCCGACAGACCTTCCCATTTGGCACGGTTCATGATGACCGCAAACGGTGTGGTGTACAGGCCACCGGGGATTTCCAGGTGGTGGTCCAGCAATTCGCCCAGACGGAAGCCTTTGATCGATTCGAATGGGAACAGCGCGCCGTCGGCTACGCCCTTCTGGATCGCTTCATAGGCCGCAGGGGCCGGCATCGCCACGGGTGTGGCACCCAGGGCTTCGGACATGCGAACGCCGCCGCCACCAACCCGCAGTTTCACGCCCATCAGGTCTTCAAGCGTATTGATCGGCTTTTTGGTATGCACCGCACCGGGGCCGTGGACCATCAAGGTGATGACTTTGACGTCCTTGAATTCTGCGTCAAAACCGATGTTGCGGTCGTACCAGTCATAGGCCGCTTGCGACCCGGCCTCGGCGTTGGCCGACAGGAACGGCAGTTCCGCACCGCGCAGAATTTCAAACGGTCCCGGCGTATAGGCCATCACATGATAGGCCAGATCGGCGGCACCATCGCGCACCACATCATACTGACCCGGAGGCTTGGCAATCGGTGCCGGGTCCAGCTTGATCTTGAGCGTCCCGCCCGAGGCCTTTTCGATCTCGGCAAACCATTCCAGCAGCGTGTCCGCCACCAGATGGTGCTTGGGCGGCAGCCAGGTGGACATGCGCAATGTCACGTCTTGGGCAAACGCCATTCCGGCGCTAAGGCCAAAGGTCAGTCCGAGCGCCAAAGCCCCGGTTTTCATTAGGTTTCTACGTTTCATGTGAACTCCCTTTCACGTTGGTCTTTTACTTGTCACCGCTTTCATGCGGCGTTGGTTGGTTTGATATCTTCAGGTACGTGGATTGCATAGCTTTTTCAGCACGCGCTTAAGCATAGTCTTTTCCGAATCGGTCAGATTTTCCAGCACTTTCGTTTCATGGGCCTTGGCTGAGATCAGCAGAGGCGCGACAATCTCTTGTCCCTTCGCGGTGACAAATATTGCCATTTTGCGCCGATCCCCGGCGACCGCTTGTTTGTTCAACAGCCCGTCACTGACCATCTGGTCGATGATCTTGGTTAGACGGGATTGTTCATAAAGCACCAGTTTCGACAGGCTGGTCAGCATCAGACCGGGTTGGTCAACCACGCAGGCCAGCACCCGCCAGACGTGGATCTTGATACCGCTTGCCTTGACCTTGCGATGAAATTCATCCGACAGATGCTGACTGGCCGAAGCCAGTTGATACAATAGATAATCATCCACAAAAGTGGTTGGTTTGTCAGCAGGGGCAGTCATCAGCGTCATGGCGACGAAACAAACAGATGTCGATTGACGAGTCAATTCCTTCAACCATGAAAATATGCGATTTCATATTAATCACCCGAATCTAGCCTCTGTTGACAGATGAAACTTTAAAGTTAAAAGTATGAAAAGGAATATAGTATCTTCAGCCAAGGCGCCTAAATGCTCAGACTGTCCGTAACAAATGTCGACGATGCTGCCCCCGGGGTCAGACAGATATCTCTGGCGGATAAGGATACCCTGTTGCCCGGCTACAGTGCCGGAGCGCATATCAAGATTGACGTGCCGGGCGTGGGATTGCGGGAATATTCACTGATCAATCTGGACCCGGACCGGGAGACACAGGACGGGGTGACGTCTTATGACCTTGGGGTGCGTCTTGAAGACGACAGCACCGGCGGGTCGGTCTTCATGCACGCCCTGACGCGGGGCGATCAGGTGACATGCGAACCACCCCGGAACGATTTTCCATTGGCAGGAAACCCCAATCCCCTGCTGATTGCCGGGGGAATTGGCATTACGCCGATTGCGACGATGGCGGCGTATCTGGCCGGGCAAGGGGTGTCGTTTGATCTGCATTATTCCGGGCGCGAGCAAGGATCACTGGCGTTTCTGGACGCCTTGACGAAGATCGCTGGTAACCATCTGACGACGCATTACGACAACACCGAAACCGCGCTTGACCTGGCGGGCCTGCTGCGCACGACATCGCCCACGCGCGACATCTATGTCTGCGGCCCCAAGGGCATGATCGAAGCCACCAAAACGGCTGCCGCGCAGGCAGGTTTCGCCGCCGACCGCATCCATTTCGAACTGTTCGCCCGTGCCACCCCCCAAACCGGGGACGTGGCGTTTGAAGTCGAGATTGCCTCAACCGGTGACGTTTACACCATCCCCGCCGACCAAAGTATCATCGAAGCACTTGAGGCGGCCGGGCTTGACCTGATGTATGACTGCCAACGCGGCGATTGCGGAATATGTCAGGTTGACGTGCTCTCGGGGGTGCCTGATCATCGTGATGTGGTTCTGTCGGATGATGAAAAATCCGCCGGCGACGTGATGCAAATCTGTGTATCCCGCGCCAGGTCCAAACGTCTGGTGCTGGATTTATAAGGAAGGTTACGCGCATGAACGACCAAATCGAAAGAATTCGCGCCCTGCAACGCCCCGGCGAAGTGCACCGCGATGCCTATGTGGCCCCCGACGTGTTTGACATGGAAATGAAACATTTGTTTCGCAATGCCTGGGTCTATGTGGGCCATGCCAGTCAGATTGCCAACAAGGGCGATTATTACGCCACTCAAGTGGCCGATCAGCCGGTTTTGATGGTGCGTCATACGGATATGTCGGTGCGGGTTTTGTACAACCGCTGCCCGCACAAAGGCACCCAGGTGGTGATTGACACGCAAGGCAACACCGGCAAATTCTTTCGCTGCCCTTATCACGCCTGGTCGTTCAAAACCGATGGCTCACTTTTGGCGGTGCCGTTGAAAAAGGGGTATCAGGATACTGAATTCAAAGGGTCCTGTGCTGCCAAGGGCATGACCCCGGTGCGTCACGTCAGGGAATACCGCGAGTTCATCTTTGCCAAAATCAACGACGAAGGCCCCGATTTCGAAGAGTTCTTTGGCGACAGCCTGTCGTCGTTGGACAACATGATCGACCGTTCCCCGGTGGGGCGGCTTGAGGTGGTCGGATCACCCTTGCGGTATGCGCACAACTGCAACTGGAAGATGCTGGTCGAAAACCAGACCGACACCTGCCATCCGATGGTCGCGCATGAAAGCAGCGCAGGCACGGTCAAAGACATCTGGAGCCGTCAGGACGAGGGCACCAAAAAGCCGATGGTGGTGGAACTGGTCCTGCCCTTTATGTCGTCATACGAGTTCTTTGAAGGCATGGGCATCCGCACCTGGGACAACGGCCATGGCCATACCGGCGTGCATCATTCGATCCATTCGGATTATTCTGACATCCCCGGCTATAGCGATCAGATGGAGGCGGCTTATGGCAAGGAACGCGCCGACGAAATCCTGAACGAAAACCGCCATAACACGGTGTATTTCCCCAATCTGATGATCAAGGGGCCGATTCAGACCTTGCGCCTGTTCAAACCGCTTGCCGCCGATAAAACCCTGGTCGAGTCGTGGATTTTCCGGCTGGTGGACGCGCCTGACAAACTGTTGGAACGCACGGCGATGTATAACCGGATCATCAATGCGCCGACGTCGATTGTTGGCCATGATGATCTTGAGATGTATGAGCGCGCGCAGTCCGGGCTGGCCAGCGACGGCATGGAATGGGTCAATGTGCAGCG
>DAOUQK010000055.1 GCA_030625695.1 Paracoccaceae bacterium
GTGTCGCCCTCGCGGCGCACTTCTGCGCCCTGCCCTTGCAACCGGCGGGCAAATTCCTCAGGCACGGGTTGCGCAATATAGACCACCGCCCGCGCCCCGAACGCCTGCGCGCCGGCCGCCAGCGAGAGCCCGTGATTGCCGGCACTTGCCGTTACATAAGTTACGCCGCGCACATCATTCCGGGACGCATCATCGGCAATCACATAAGCCGCCCCCAAGGCCTTGAAGCTGCCCAGCCCCATGCGGTCGCGTTCGTCTTTGATCAGCACAGTGCCAACATTACAGACCCGCGCTATGTCGGACGCGGACACAAGCGGGGTGATCGCCGCCTTGGGGCACCGCGCGATCAGGGTTTGTGGTGGGACGGCGTCGATCGACGGGAATGGCACGTCACCAAGGCCATTTACCGCGTTAGGTTTGCCACGCAACGCGTTGATAATAATATTCATAACTTACTCCAAAGGTATCGCCGAAACGATGCCGGCAAGGCGGCACATATGCCAGCCCAATACCAGATTGCTGGACAGGACAGGCAGGCCCAGTTCGGCCCTCAGTGGCGCAATAATGTCCAAGGTATCAAGGTTGGTACACGACAGGAATACCCCGTCAACGCCGCCCTTACCCGCCAATTCACGCGCCGCACGGGCGATCGATTCCGGCACGATGCGAACCACTTTTTCCTCGCGCTCTTCATTGAAGCTGCCAAAGACCGGCGTTTCGATGTCATTCGCGCGCAAAGCGTCGCGCAAACGGTCGGATACGGCGGCGGTATAGGGCGACAGGAAAGCCAACCGGGTCAACCTCAGGTGGGCGCAGGCCGCGATCAGGGCACTTAACGGTTCGGTCACCGCCTGTGCCTGCGCACCATTGCGTACCAATTCATGCACGCGATCCGCGCCAATCGCCGCCGAAGCCGAAGTGCAGCCATAACCAATAGCCTCGTACGAAAGGTTGGCAGGCAACCGTCCGGCGGCGGCGGCAATGTGACTGGCCATCGCGCGCAAGGTTTCCGGCGTCACATCGGGCGCACTGGGCACGCGGGCGACAAATAACCGGGTCGCAGGTGGGATCAGACGGCGCAGATCAAGTTCGATCCGTTCATCGCTTTGCAACACGAGGGCACCCAGAGCGGGGCCTTTGGGCAAGGTCAGATCATAGTCGAAGGTGGTCATGCTTTCAGCCCTCAAGAACCGGAATCATACGCGGCGCGCGGGGTGACAACCATTGCGCCCCATCCACGCCAATCACGATGTTTTCTTCATGCACCATGATCTGCCCATCCGGCAAGGTGATAACCGGCTCTAGCGCCAGCACCATGCCCGTCGCCAACATCGTCTGATCCTGCGGTATCAGCGAACAGCCTTCGGTCAATTGCAGCCCAACGCCGTGACCAAACCGCCCACCGTCCATTGGCCCGCCGACCACGCCGTGCATGGCGTGAAACAGATCGGCCGCCGTGGCACCGGGGCGGGCAGCGTGAAAGCCGGCCTCGGCCGCCTCGATCAAGGTTTGGTAGGCGGATGCGACGGTGTCACTTGGGGGACCGACCGAATAATTTCGGTCAAAATCGCAGAAATAGCCGTTCCTCACCAATCCGGTGTCAAGCATCAGAACATCACCCGGCGTTAACTCCCTTTCATCAGCGGGGGAAATAACATCGCCGTACCCGCCCCGCGCCGCGGCCCCGGCAAGATATGCCACCCAATCGGCATCTTCCTCAAGACACAGCATCTGAAAGCGGCGGAATACCTGGTCCAAAGGCACACCGGCACGGGCAATCTCGGGCACCCGGGCAAAGGCGCGCGCTGCAATGGCGCAAGTGGTACGAATATGGGCAATCTCGGATGGGGATTTGATCATTCTCTGCTGGGAAACGATGCCATCATCGCTTTCGAACGACATCTCGGGGGTGGCACATTTCAGCCGCTCCCAATCGTTCAATGGCATCCGCAGGTGGCTTTCATGGCCCATCGGCACGCCGATTTTCCTGTTATGCCCCCCAATTCCCTGTGCAATTTCCCGCAAAGTATCCGCCAGCAAAGTGATACCTTCATCCGCCAAATCCGGCGCTTGCCAACAGCGGATATCGGCAACCCAGGTGCGCGCCATCAGGGTCTGGCCAATCAAGGGGATCACCGCCACCGGATAACCCGCAGCAGGCAGGATCAGATACCAGGGGCGGGTCGGACTTTCCCAGAACCGCGTCAGGAAGCCCGAGTAATAGGCAATGTCCGCCGGAGTGGTCAGCAACAAAGCCGACAGACCGCGTTTGGCCATGGCCGCCTGTGTGCGCACCAACCTTGCCGCGTATTCTTCGGCGGTGAAAGAACCGGGCGCAGGGGTCATTTTATGTAATTACGCCCAGATTTATGCACGTCTGCGCCGTCCGCCCGAACGTCCGGCGCGTCCGCGCCCTTCCATACCGGCGGCAGGTGGGGGTTTGTTGTATTTGATCCAATTGCCACCGTGCGGGTCATTGTTGGTCAGGAAATTGGCGGCGCGGATGGCTTCCATTTCTTTGCCGGATTTGGCCAGGGTTGATCCCATGCCGAACATCGCCACAAACGCCTCGTCGGCCATGTCTTCGGGCAGGATGATGCCCGCCGCCGCGACTTCGGCCTTTTTCTCGGCGATTTTGGTCTGGTTTACCGGCAAAGCCACCGGGTTCATGATCGCACTTGTCATGCCGACCCCCATCGCCATCGGCAAAAAGGCGTTGTTGATGCCATGCCGGTTGGGCAAGCCAAAGCTGATGTTGGACGCACCGCAAGTGGTGTTGACGCCCAGTTCTTCGCGCAGACGCCGCACCAGGGCGAACACCTGCAAGCCGGCGGTACCCATGGCGCCGATTGGCATCACCAGCGGGTCAACCACGATGTCATGCGCCGGGATGCCAAAGTCAGCGGCCCGTTCGACGATGCGTTTGGCGACTTCGAACCGCACGTCCGGGTCTTCGGAAATACCAGTGTCGTCGTTGGAAATTGCCACCACGGGGACGTTGTATTTCTTGACCAGTGGTAAAATCAGCTCCAACCGGTCTTCTTCGCCGGTCACTGAATTCAGCAGGGGACGACCTTCGCACACCTCAAGTCCGGCCTCTAATGCCGCCGGAACCGAACTGTCGATACATAAAGGAATGTCCACAAGCCCCTGAACCATCTTGATAATCTTCTGCATCAGGGGCGGTTCGGTTTCATTCGGGTTGGGGTTGGAATTGTAAACCACCCCGGCATTGATATCGAGGACAGAAGCCCCCGCCGCAACCTGCGCCAGCGCGTCTTTTTCCACGGTCGAGAAATCCCCGGCCTCAAGTTCGGCGGCAAGTTTCTTGCGCCCGGTGGGGTTGATCCGTTCGCCAATAACGCAGAACGGTTGGTCAAAACCGATGATGGCAGTTTGGGTTTTGCTTTCAATGATGGTGCGGGTCATGTCGGCCTCTCAGGAAGGGTTCATTGGACGGCCAGATTCGCCGCCATGTTCGATCGCCCAATTGGCGTTGGCTTTGATGCCGCCAAGCGGGAAGAAATGCGCACAAGCGATGTTGAAATCCGGGTTGGCGGCCTTGTGGGCGGCCAGTTCGGTGATCACATCGTTGGGTTGGTACGGCAGCAACAGTTTGGTCACATCCATGGCGCGTTTTTGCAGCACTTTCAATGATGGCCCGACGCCACAGGCAATGGCAAAGCGGATCAGCGTTTGCAACTTGGCCGGACCGGCAATACCGATATGCACAGGGATGGTGATCCCGGCCTTGGCCAGATCATTCGCCCAGGCAATTATCGGTTTGGCGTCAAAGGCGAATTGTGTGGCCAGGGCCATTTCCATTCCGGATCGTTCATAATATTTCTGCTTTCGTTCAAGTGCTTGCATCACGTTCTTCATGCTGCCGTCCGGGTCAATATCCCGGTTGCCTTCGGGATGGCCGGCGAAGTGCAGCCGTTTGAAACCGGCCTTGTCGAACAGCCCGCTCTCAAGCAATTGAATTGAGCTGTGAAAGTCGCCCACCGGCTTTTTCACGCCGCCTGCCAGCAACAGGGCCTGATCAACCCCAGCCTCGCCTTGATAACGGGCGATCCAATCAGCCAAAGTGGCCTTGTCAGCAATGATGCGCGCCGGGAAATGCGGCATCACCTCAAAACTGTCCGCCGCCAGTTTGCGCGCTGTCGCCACCATATCATCAATCGGGGTGCCTTCGATATGGGCAATATAAACGCGCGTGCCTGCGGGCAGTAACGCCTTGAAATCGTCGACCTTTTCGGCGGTGCGTGGCATCACCTCGATCGAATAACCCTTCAGGAACGCCTCGACCTGACCGTTGACCGGTGAAACGCGCGTCTCTTTCTTACGGAAGTTCAACAAAGCCATAGCGGCCTCCCACAGGTTCTTGGGCGTCATGCCCATCCGTCGTTGTCGATCAAGGCCTTGATACGGGCCTTGTCGTATGTTGTTTCAATCTTTTGCGCCTCGGCCTCGGCCACGTCGCCCTGTTCACCTTCCACCTCATAAGGTGCCGCTTTGCGCCATTCAGCCATGTAAGCGTCCGAACTTTCGGCATTCACCTTCATTGCTGCGCGATCAATCGCCTGTTCAAAGCGTTCCGCCAAAACCCGTTTGGCGCCGCGTCGTCCTTTACCGACAATCACCTGAGCCGGGATGTCGCGCCAATATACCACTGTAACCTGCGCCATATTTGATTCCTTTTCCTATCGCCTGTCTATGGCACCCGACCCCGGATATTCGGCCTGTTTTCGACAGAACAACGTCATCCTGCGACCCATGCCCGCACAGCTACCCCGCCTATGGCCCACAGGCCAGCCACCCCTGCCCTCATAAATTTCACAATCATCTTGAGTCAAAACCCCGCGCCACCTTGCGGGAATCCTTTTGCCGCCCTAACGTGTACCCAACTCGTAATCGAAAGGGCGTGATATCATGGCGCCCAAGCGCTCCAAAGGTGCGGGCGCGTATCCCAAGGCGGTTGAAACCCCCGCGCCTGACAAACCTGATCCCGCGACGCTTTATGCGGCGCTGGATTTAGGCACAAATAGTTGCCGGATGCTGATTGCCCAACCCAAGGGCAGTGGGTTTCATGTGGTCGACAGTTTTTCCAAATCGGTACAACTGGGTTCGGGACTTGAACGCACCGGGCGTTTGTCACGGTCTTCGATGGCACGCACGGTTCAGGCCTTGCGGATTTGCCAGCAGAAACTAAAGCGCAACAAGGTAAGCCGGATGCGCCTGATCGCCACCGAGGCATGCCGCAGGGCCAATAATGCGGGCGCGTTCATTCAACAGGTCCAGCGTGAAACCGGCCTGAAGCTTGAGATTATTCAACCCGAAGAAGAAGCCCGCCTGGCGGTTGTATCCTGCGCGCCCCTGGTCAGCATTCATACCGAACAATTGCTGGTGGTGGACATCGGCGGTGGCTCGACCGAATTGGTCTGGATGGACATTTCATCCGTGCCCAAACGCGACCGCCCCCGCGCCATCATGCGACTGCACGCAGGGTTCAATCCGGGTGAGAGCCCGTTTCCCGCCGCCAAGGTGGTGGATTGGATATCGGTGCCTTTGGGGGTGGCGACATTGCGCGATCAGTTCGCGGATGTTGAAGACGATTCCGCGCGGTTCGCACTGATGAGTTGGTTTTTCGAAGAGAATATGACCAGTTTTGCCCCCTATAAGGACGAACAAGCCCGCAAAGGGTTTCAGATCATCGGCACCTCGGGCACAGTCACCACCGTGGCCGCCAGCCATCTGGGGCTGAAACGCTATGACCGTACCAAAGTGGACGGGCTGCGCATGACTTCCGATCAGATCGACAAGGTGATCCGGCTTTACCTGAGCCTTGGCCCCAAAGGGCGGCGGCGGGACCCCCGCATTGGCGAGGACCGTCAGGCCTTGATCATGTCCGGTTCGGCGATCTTGCAGGCCTTGCTACGCTGCTGGCCGACCGATCAGTTATCGGTGGCCGACCGGGGCCTGCGCGAAGGGTTGCTTTATGCACAGATGAGTGCCGATGGCGTGTTGGAAGACGGGCCGTTTTAAAACACCAATTAAGCGATCAATTGCAAAAAAGTTCCCTGTTATACCCAACTCACTCCAAAACCCGAAAGCCTTGTTGTGATATGACTCGAAAGTTATCGGTTACTTTGTCTCGAAAATTGCCCCAGATCACGTGGGTGGTGGGTTTTGAGGGATTTTGTGCCTCGATTTCGGTCAGCAAAGCCACGGAACTGTCACCGTTAACCCCAGCCGACGTTAATACCTAATTCGGCTTCTCAATGACGCTGGGTATAAATCCAATTAATTCACTTTTTTGCCAAACATGCTGCCATAAGTTATTGCACAATCCATACGTCACCGGAGTTGCCCCCTTGTCTGACTTCAAAAACGACGCACATCCGCGCGTTTTCCCCTTGTTGCCACATCGGGGGCTTGTCTAACGTGATAGTCTCTGCAGCCCGTTGTTTTTACGACGTATTTGATTGTCTTGTTATGCAAGCCATGTTCCCGGACGCCTTCCCGATCAACGATTTTGCATACGCAAGGATACAAGAATGAGCGACACAAACGCCCGAATAATTGCCCGGCATCTGGCTGACGCCGGTTGTCGTCACGCCTTTGGCATGCCGGGTGGCGAGGTTCTGGTATTGCTCGAGGCGTTGCGCGACGCGGGCGTGAAATTCACACTGTGCAAGCATGAAAATGCGGCTGGTTACATGGCCGAAGGTACTTGGCACGCCACTGGTGCTCCGGGAATATTGCTGACAACGATTGGGCCGGGATTGGCCAATGGGGTCAACGCGGTGGCCAATGCGTATCAAGAACAGGTGGCGATGATTGTGCTGTCGGGGTGTATTGATGACGCCGAGGCCGAACAATTTACCCATCAGGTGATGGACCAAAGTGCGATGATGGCGCCAATTACCAAGGCACAGTTTCGCGTGGCACCCGGAACCGGTGCGCATGTGGTACAAAAGGCGCTGGCGGTGGCGATGGCCGATCCTCCGGGGCCGGTGCATATTGATTTACCGGTTGGGTTGGCGGCGGACGAAGCCGTGGATGTGGCGATTTCGGCGCGGGTTGTCCGCGCAGCGGGATGGCCTGACGACGATGCGCTTGGCAAGGCGGCGGCGAAGTTGGCGGCGGCTAAGACCCCCCTGATTCTTGCGGGTCTTGGGGCGGTGCATCACGCGGCTGGCGACGTCATTACCGCCCTTAGCCGCGAGCGGAACATTCCAGTAATCACCACCTATAAGGCCAAGGGTGTGATGGATGAAAACGATCCATTGTGCCTGGGCGGTCACGGGCTTTCGCCCTTGTCGGACAAGCAGATTTTGCCGTTGTTAAAAGCGTCCGACTGCATTTTGTTGGCCGGATATGACCCGATTGAAATGCGTTCGGGTTGGATCCAACCCTGGGCGGGTGAGGCCGCAATTGAACTGGCGCACGCCGATATCAATCACGGAATGCACGCCAGTGCGACCCGGGTAATTGGCAATATCACCTCGCTGGTTGAACAATTGCACGCCGCCCTGCCAGCACCGGTTTCCGTACCTGTCTGGGCGGGCGGAGAACCTATCGCTGCACGCGCGGCGCTGGGTAAGGATTTCCAAACCCCCGATCATTGGGGTCCGCATGAGGTGTTTCACACTTTGCAGGCACAGGTGCCGGACGACGCGGTTGTCACCGTCGACAGCGGCGCGCATCGCATTCTGATCAGCCAGATGTGGAAATGCGCGCGCCCCCACAGTCTTTTGCAATCCACCTGTTTTTGCACCATGGGGGTGGCCGTGCCGTTGGCCATTGGTCATACGATTGCACGGCCCGACACGCCTGTGATCGCTGTGGTTGGTGACGCTGGTTTCGACATGTCGCCGGGTGATCTGGCTACATTGCGCGACACAAACCTGCCGATGGTAATCATCGTTCTGGTTGATGACGCCCTGGCCCTGATCGAAAAGAAACAGGTGCTGATGCAGTTGCCCGGCTATGGTGTTGGCTTTCAACCCACCGACATTCCCGCCGTTGCCCGCGCCTATGGTGGCCACGGCGTAAGCGTCAGTGACAAGGCGGCCCTGATCCAGGAGTTGAATGATGTCTGGACACGGGATACGTTCACCCTCATCGCCGCGTGCATTGACAAACAGGAGTATGCCTCGGCATTTTGAGACAACAAGAATTGCCGCCACGAACACGGCGACAGTAAGACCGCCCCACCCGGCAAACGTGGTGGGGTAAATGAAAACCAAAAGGGAGTACTACAAAATGAAAACTAAACTGTTTTCTCTGGCCGCGGCGGCGATGATTGCATCCGCCCCCATGGCCTTTGCACAGCAGCAGTTCGTGTCGATCGGCACTGGCGGCGTAACCGGGGTTTATTACCCCACGGGCGGCGCGATCTGCCGCCTGGTCAACAAAGGCCGCAAAGAGCACGGCATTCGTTGCTCGGCGGAATCCACTGGTGGGTCAATCTATAACATCAACACCATCAAAGCCGGTGAGCTTGAGTTTGGTGTGGCCCAGTCCGATTGGCAGTACCACGCCTATCACGGCACCTCGAAGTTCGAAGAGGCCGGCGCATTTGAAAATCTGCGGGCTGTATTCTCGGTTCATGCCGAGCCAGTGACGGTAATCGCCCGCGACGACGCAGGCATCGCCAACATCTCGGACGTCAAGGGCAAGCGGATGAACATCGGCAACCCCGGTTCCGGTACACGCGGCACCTGGGAAGTTCTTGAAGGCGCGCTTGGCTGGGAACGTTCGGACCTGGCACTGGCGGCTGAAATGAAGTCAGCTGAAACCGGCGCTGCCGTTTGCGATGGCAAGATCGACGCATACTTCTGGCTGGTTGGCCATCCTTCGGCGCTGACCCAGGAATCGCTGGCATCCTGTGCCGCACATCTGGTTGATGTAACTGGACCGGAAATCGACGCGCTGATTGCCGATAATTCCTACTACCGCAAGGCGACCATTCCGGCCGGCATGTACAACAACGCCGAGGACGTCACCACCTTTGGTGTGGGTGCCACATTCGTCACCAGTTCCGACGTACCGGAAGATGTGGTCTATGTCATCGTCAAGGCCGTGTTCGACAATCTTGATCAGTTCAAAAAGCTGCATCCGGCATTTGCCCATCTGAAGCCGGAAGAAATGATCAACGACGGTCTGTCCGCGCCACTGCACGCCGGCGCGCTGAAGTACTATAAAGAGCAAGGCTGGAAGTAATTCCAACTCTGTAAAACTTTGTGCAGCAGGGGTTTTCCCCTTGCTGCACTTATCGACAATAACCAGTACCAATCGCCTGACAGACGGTAACAATACCGCATCCGGGCACCCTGGGAGGGAACAAGAATGGCCGACAAAGAAGAAATGACAAGCGCCGAACAGCTTGTCGCAGATGTGGATTCTGGCGCACGCAATCCAACAGGGTGGCAAGCCAACCTGATCCCTGTCTTGTGTTTTTCCTGGGCGCTGTACCAACTTTATATCGCGTCGCCGTTGCCCTCATTTCTGTCGGTTCTCACAGGCGTGGACACGTTTCAGTTCATCGGCAACCTGTCAATTTCACGCAAAGTGCATCTGGCATTTTCGATTGCGCTGGCAACTCTCGCTTTCCCATTGTTCAAGAAAAGTCCGCGTGACCGAATTCCGTTGTATGACTGGGCCATGCTGTCAATTGGCGTGCTTGCCATGCTGTACATGATCCTGATGAACACCAACATCTCTGAACGCGCCGGTGATTTCCTTCATCCCAATATCAAATTCGACATGACAGTTGCCCTGCTTGGTATGGTTGTTCTGACCCTGGCAGTTTACCGCTCGCTGGGTCTGCCACTGGCCATCGTCGCCGGAGTTCTGGCCGGGTATGTGTTTATTGGTGGTGGCAACTGGGGCGGGGCCTCGTTTGTCAAAGGCATGTGGCACTTCTGGATGCAGGAAGAAGGCGTGTTCGGTAAACCACTGGCCGTCTCGACCCAAACGATCTTTCTGTTCGTGTTGTTCGGTGCCATATTGGAAAAGGCCGGCGCCGGGGGGTATTTCATCAAAATCGCCTTTGCCCTGCTGGGCCATTTCAAAGGTGGCCCGGCCAAGGCGGCCGTTATCGCATCCGCGCTTAGCGGGCTATATTCCGGGTCTTCGATTGCCAATACAGTGACCACGGGTACCTTCACCATCCCGCTGATGAAACGCACAGGATTTTCGGCGGAAAAGGCGGGCGCGGTCGAAGTGGCCTCGTCCACCAACGGCCAGTTGATGCCGCCCGTCATGGGGGCTGCGGCCTTTCTGATCGCCGAATTCACCGGGGTGGAATATACCACGTTGTTGAAACACGCTTTGTTGCCCGCGATCATTTCCTACATCGCGCTGGTCTACATCGTGCACATCGAAGCCTGCAAACTTGACCTCAAAGGTCTGCCAAAGCCACCGTCGACGCATACCTTCCAGCGTAAGATGATCGGGTTCCTGACCGGGTTCATCACCGTGGCCGTACTGTTTCTGCTGGTCTATTTCACCCTTGGTCAAGTCAAGGCGGCTTTCCCAGGTTTGACGGTTTATACCGTTTTGGCCATCTGCATGGCGCTCTATTTGGCGCTTTTGTACATCGCTTCTAAGCGCCCTGACCTGGAACAGGACGACCCGGACTCACCGATAACCGAACTGCCCCCGGCAGCAGATACCGCCTGGACCGGGCTTTATTACCTGTTGCCGATCATCATCCTGTTGTGGTGTATCCTGCCGTCGCCTGAACGTCTTTCGGCGCATCTGTCGGCCTATTATGCCTGTCTTGCGATGATCTTTATCACCCTGACGCAACATCCGCTCAAGGCAATGTTTCGCGGTGAATCGGCGATCGCCAACAAGATCAAGCAAGGCTTTCAAGAAGCCGTCCAAGGCACCATCGCCGGTGCTCGCAACATGATCTCAATCGGTATCGCCACGGCGGCTGCGGGCGTTATCGTCGGCTCAATCTCGTTGACTGGCGCGCATGGGTTTGTCGGCGAAGTGGTCGAATTCCTGTCCGGTGGCAATCTGATCATCATGTTGATTCTTGTGGCCATCATGAGCCTGATCTTAGGGATGGGCCTGCCAACAACCGCCAACTATCTGGTGGTGGCTGGCCTTATGGCTCCGGTGATCGTTGCCTTGGCCGCGAAATCCGGCCTGATCGTGCCTCTGGTGGCGGTGCACCTGTTTGTGTTCTACTTCGGCATTCTGGCGGATGACACGCCACCTGTGGGCCTTGCGGCCTATGCGGCGGCAGCTATCTCCAAGGGGGATCCGATCAAGACCGGTATTCAGGGCTTTGCCTATGATATCCGAACCGCACTTTTGCCGTTCCTGTTCCTGTTCAATACGGAACTGTTGCTGATGAATGTGACGGTGTTCAAAGGCATTGTCGTGTTCATTGTCGCCACCATGGCGATGATGTTGTTCGCCGCGGCCACCCAGGGCTGGTTCCTGTTCCGTAGCCGGGTTTGGGAAAGTGTCGCGTTGTTACTGATCGCCTTTACTCTGTTCAGACCGGGTTTCTGGCTCGACTATGCGTTACCTCCGTTTGAGGAACGACCGGGGATTGAGGCACTGTCCATCGCTGAAGGCCTGCCGGACGGGGCGACCATGCGGGTCCGCATCGTTGGCCCGGATTTTGACGATATTGACGAGCAGAACAACACCAGTATCATCCTGAGCCTTGGTGACGCAGGCGACGGCGAAACCCGCCTTACTCAGAGTGGCCTGCAAGCCTTTGAAGACGACGGCAAAGTTGTCATCGACGCGCTGACCTGGGATTCCAAGCACAAGCAGCTGGATCGTTTGTTCACCATGGGCGAATTCGACAACCCGTTGCAGATCGATAAGGTTCTGTTGCCACGGGATCGCCCGGCAAAAGAGCTGTTCTATATTCCGGCACTTGCCCTGTTGGGTCTGATTTGCATGTTGCAACTGGGCCGGGCACGTAAAAACAAATCTCTAAACGAGGTGACCTGACATGAAAACGATACTGCTCCCTGTGGACATATTCCACGATGACGGCTGGCAAGACGCGTTAAACCATGCGGTCAGTCTGGCGAAACAAAATGGCGCGGCGATCCATGCTTTGGCGGTTATCCCCGACTTTGGCATGGCGCTGGTCGGCTCGTTCTTTCCGGAGGGATTTTCGAGCAATGCCTTGACAGAGGCCGAGTCAAAACTGGCCGAGTTCGTCGCCAAAAATCTGGAGGGGATGGATGTGACAACCCACGTCAAACACGGGACTGCCTATAAGGAAATCCTGGCCTGCGCTGATGAGATAGGCGCAGACATGATTGTCATGGCCTCGCATCGCCCGGAAATGAAAGATTACCTGCTTGGCCCCAACGCCGCACGGGTGGTCCGTCACGCCCGCCAATCAGTCACTGTAATTCGCTGAGGCAATGGTAGGATGGGTTTTAACCCATCTTATGGCTGGCTGAGGTGGCCGGTCCCGTGACATGCGCTGGGTTTTGATGGTCAAAACATGGCGGGGGATGAAACCGTCACAGCCCCACCAATCTGCGGATATCCCCGGGGCTGGCCCCATCGGCGCGATATTTGGCGATTGCACGTGCATCGTCGCGTTTCGCCAGACGTTTGCCCGCTTCGTCACGGATCAGCGCGTGGTGATGATAAATCGGCGTGGGCAGGGCCAACAAGGCCTGCAACAGTATTTGCAGGAACGTCGTTTGGTAAAGGTCCTGACCCCGGACAACATGGGTGATGTTTTGCCTCGCGTCGTCAATCACCGCCGCCATGACATAAGATACGGTTTCAATCTCTTTACGCCCCAGCACCGCGTCGCCGATATCGTTTTGGATGCGGTCCGGGTCCAGCGTGTGGTGCCCGGCATGGCTCGGGCCATCCTCGGTGAAGCTGGGCAGAGCGGTCAGAGCCATGAGTGCGCGGCCCATGTTAAGACGCAAGGCGTCGCCCGGTATGCGCGACGACATCGCCCGCGCACGGCAGGTGCCGGGGTAGGGACCGGATTGTGCGACCCCTTCCTGCGGGGCAGCCAAAGCGGCGCGAATATCGCGGCGTTTACAGGAACAGGGATAGATCAATCCGCGTGCCGCCAGTTGCATCAGCGCGTCATTGTAGCGCTGTAAATGCTGTGATTGGCGCAGCACAGGCGCTTCCCAGCGTATGCCCAGCCAGCTTAGATCATCGTATATCTGCGTTTCCCATTCAGGTCGGGCGCGACTGGTATCGGTGTCTTCGATCCGCAGCAGAAACCGACCCGCCCGGGCCTGCGCCATGTCATAGGCCAACAGCGCCGAATAGGCGTGGCCAAGATGTAACGGACCCGTTGGGGATGGGGCAAACCGGGTGGTGAATGTCACGTTTTTTCAAGAACGTATACGTTGGATTTCATGTCGTATCCGGGCAGGTGATCGCCGTATTCCTGGAACAATATACGCGCCAGTCCCTGATCGACATAGTGCTGTAATTTGTCAGTATTCCCGGCCACTTCCAACGCTCGGTCGTTGAAGGAAAACACCAATAGGCCACCCTTGGCCAACCCGTCCATCAACGTGTCAAACACCGTAATGGGGGCAGCGCCGGCACCGATCACGCCAATCGCGCTGATGGCGTGATAATCGCCGGGGGCATGGCCCAAAGCGCCGTCTTCTTCGATCAACGTCAGGGTCCGGTACAGCCCTTTTTCGGTGGCCTGTTTCAGCATGTCAGCCGAAAGGTCAATCCCGTCGATGGCGCTGAACCCCGCCAGCCGCAATGCCAGCCCAGAAAGCCCGGTACCACAGCCGAAATCAAGGATCGGCTGCGTTTGGTCGGGCATATGCGACTTAAGGGCAGCGGCACAGCGCCCCGGCGTGGCATAGCCGTTGTCGCCCACTTCGGCGTCATAACTGTCGGCCCAGCGGTCATAAAGTTGTCGCGCGTCCTGTTTGGTATAGGCTTTGTCAAGGAATCCATTGCTCATGTGATCATTGCTCCAGCCAGTTGGTCCAGTCGTGTTTTGCGCGATCCGTGTATGCCTTGTAACGATCTTTGCGCCCACGCCGTCCGGATTTCAACCCGTCAACCGGCGGGAACAGGCCAAAGTT
>DAOUQK010000103.1 GCA_030625695.1 Paracoccaceae bacterium
GGCATAGGCAATCGCCGCATGGGCCATGGTTTGTTCGTTATGGCCGCGCCAGGTGGGGAAATCATCGCCCGCGTCCTGCAATGCTTCGCCCAGACCGGCGACATTGCCGTGGCCGAAAATGGCCCAGCATCCGGCGATGAATCGCTCGCCGTCGTCATTCATTTGCGCCATCAAATAGTGCACCAGGGCTTGCGCCGCCGTCAATCGAATCGTTGTCATTGTTCTGCACCTTTTCGGGCATCATCCCATAATTCACACAGATCGCGGTATTTGTCGGCCATTTCCTGTACCACCTGTTTGTCGTTCTTGTCCCCGGCCAGCCAGCCCCGCGCGGCATTGGCGAAAATTGAACGACCCACTGCAAACCCTTTGACCAGATGGTGCTGCGCTGCCGCCTGAAAGCTGGCGTTCAGATGGTCGCGGGATGCATCCAAGCCAAGAACCACAATGCCACGGCACCAAGGGTCGTTCTGCTCGATTGTCTTGCAGGTCGCGGCCCACGCGGTGTTTGACAGGCTTGGCTCTAGTTTCCACCAATCCGGGTGGATACCAATATCATACATCCGCTGAATGGCTTTTGCGGTTGTGGCGTCATCGCAAGTGCCAGCCTTCGACGGGATTAATTCCAGAAGGAACTCTAACCGGTTACGGCGGGCAGCTGTGAACAGGCGTAACAGGGTTTCTTCCTGTGCGGTTTTGATTTCGGCGTCGTCATCCGGGTGGTAGACGCACAAAACTTTGACCACATGCGCCAGCGGCCATTCGGCCAATTCCCCGAAATCCAACCCCAGTTCAGGTTCCAGCGTCAAAGGCCGCGAGCCGGGATTTTCGACCGGGCGGGCGATCCACAGGCCCTTGTCGATGGCGCGGAAGAGGGCGTTTTGGCCCAATCTGGCGTCACACAGAATGCCATAACCGTCACGCCCGCCTGCCACTTGGTTCGCAGCTTGCAGGCATAACAATTTGAAGTCACCGATCCGGGCAGGGTCGGCCCCGGCAGCCTTGGCCATCTCTTCGAATTGAAGGCGGTGATCAAAGGCAAAGACCCGCAAGTTTGGCCAGTCGCCTGCGCGGGTTGTCGACCAATGCACCTGTTCCAGCTCTTTGTCTTTGCGTAAGGCGGGCGTCTGGACCCCGCGTTCAAAGAAATATTTTAGCTCGTCCCAACTGGGATAGGCGGGCGCGCAGCCATGGCGGCTGACGGCAAAAGCACCGCAGGCATTGGCGTATTTCAGGGACGTTTCCCATGGTTCATCGTCCAGCCAGCCCTTGAGCAGACCACTCATGAACCCATCGCCGGCACCCAGCACATTGAACACCTCGATGGGAAACCCCGGTCCGCTTAACCCGTGATCCAACGTGTCGCCAATGTCGCCGGTAAACGCAGCGGCCCCCATTGGGCCGCGTTTGCAGACCAGAACCGCCTGCGATATCGCGCGGACATTGCGTAGCGCCTGCATCGTGTCGGTTGTCCCACCAGCGATATGAAATTCTTCTTCGGTGCCGACGATCAGGTCAAATAAATACAAAGTAGATTGCAGTTCTTCCGTCACCATTTGCGACGCGATAAACCGGTTTTCCCCGTCGCCATGCCCTGCCAGCCCCCAAAGGTTCGGGCGATAGTCGATATCCAATGCGGTGCGCGCGCCATTCCCCTGCGCCAGCCCTAGCGCCTTTAATACGGCGGCGCGGGTTTTGGGGTGGCTTAGATGGGTGCCCGTCGCGGTGACGCACCGGGTGTTGCCTATCAGGCCCGGATCAATGTCAGCTTCGCACAGCGCCATATCGGCGCAATCCTCGCGATAGAAAATCAGCGGGAATTGTTCGCGGTCGCGAATGCCCAGCAATACCAACGCGCTAAGTCGGTCCGGGTCGGTTATTACTCCGCGTACGTCGACGCCTTCGCGCACCAATTGCTCGCGAATAAAACGGCCCATGTGTTCGTCGCCGACGCGGGTAATCAACCCAGACCGCAGGCCCAGCCGGGCACAACCGGCCGCGATATTGGTGGGTGAGCCGCCGATGTATTTGTTGAAAGACGCCATGTCTTCTAACCGCCCGCCCACCTGCGCGCCGTAAAGGTCGACCGATGAGCGTCCTATGGTGAGAACATCAAGCCGCACAATTCCCCCTTTTCCTTACCAGTGGTGAATCTGTCAATCCGTGCCAATGAGACTGATGTGGAATATTTATTCCATTTGTTTCAAAGGTAAACATGTATTCACTGTTTCTTTCCCCGTCGCCGTGCACCCAACGCCACAGCAAGGGTGATGGCGATCAGGGTGTCTCGGGGCAGGATCGCGTGGCGTTGATCAAGGGTGCCAAAACGGCCGTGCAGCATGGCCGGAACGTCCAATTTTCAAACGCATAGGTCAGGCTATAACCATCAGCCGCTTTTGGAATTCCTCGACTGTTTCGGGGGCTTTGGAGTGGGGAATTGCGGGGTGAGTCATCCGGGTTCTTGCATGCAACTTGACAGCGCGGCGGATCAACCGCATTTCCGTTGGCGGAATATATATTCTATTTTGACGCGGCGTGTGAGCCCATATTGACGGCAGAATAGGGCACAGGTCTGATTGGCACCGGCACCGAGGCCTATCCCAACTTTACCGATGCGCTTGATCTGAACGCGTGATCCACGCCATTACTTGATCAGCCCGCGCGCAAACGCGGACCATTGTGTAACGAAAGGCCAACGTTATGACGCTTCGATTTGCCCTGCTGGGCGCTGGCCGGATCGGTCAGGTTCATGCCAATGCCATCGCCACTAATCCGGATGCGACCCTTGTTGCTGTAGCTGATGCCGACCCACAGGCCGCCAAGGTGCTGATTGCCATCCATGGCGGCGAGGTTCGCAATATGGCGGCCATTGCCGCCGCTGATGATATCGACGCGGTGCTGATTTGCACGCCGACCAACACCCACGCCGATCTGATCGAGACATTTGCCAGAGCCGGTAAGGCGATATTCTGCGAAAAACCGATTGATCTGGAGGTCGGACGGGTAGGGGCCTGTCTGAAGGTGGTGCGCGATACCGGCGCGCATCTGATGGTTGGCTTTAACCGGCGGTTTGATCCGGAATTCATCGCCGTCAGGCAAGCCATTACCGCCGGTAAAATCGGCACGGTCGAGATGATGCACATCACGTCACGCGATCCCGGCCCACCGCCTGGCGACTATATCAAAACCTCGGGTGGAATATTCAAGGATATGACGATCCACGATTTTGACATGGCCCGGTTTTTGTTGGGGGAAGAGATTGAGTGCGTAAGCGCGCGCGCGTCCGTGCTGGTTGATCCAGTGTTCGGTGATTTGGGGGACTATGATTCTGCCAGTGTGATCCTGACCACCGCCAGCGGCAAACACTGTTCCATTTCGAATTCCCGCCGCGCCGCCTATGGTTATGATCAACGGATCGAAGTGCATGGGTCACTTGGGCTGATATCGGCCCAGAACCAGCGCGAGGTCAGTGTTGAGATTGCCACTGCCCAGGGGTATCTGCGTCCGCCTTTGCATGACTTTTTCATGACCCGGTATGTTGCTGCTTATGCCGCTGAAATTGCAGCCTTTATTGCCAGCCTGTCCGACAGAACCATCGCAGTTCCGGGCGGAGAGGATGGGTTGCGCGCGCTTCAAATTGCTGAAGCTGCGCAGAAATCTGTGCGGACCGGACAGGTGGAAGGCGTCTAATAACTGTATCTTACACTTCACAAATTCAAAGAAGCGGTGATTGATCCCTTGAAAACCTCTGCAAATGCGCTCATTTAGGCGCCGTACCCGCGCCTTTGCGGGTGAAACCTAAGATGGAGACAACATGGCCAAGGAAGATATTCTTGAATTCCCCGGCGTCGTGAAGGAACTCCTGCCGAATGCGACGTTTCGGGTCGAGCTTGAGAATGGCCATGAGATTATCGCACATACGGCAGGCAAGATGCGCAAGAACCGCATCCGGGTTCTGGCCGGCGACAAAGTACAGGTCGAAATGACCCCTTATGATCTGTCCAAAGGGCGGATCAACTACCGCTTTAAGTAACTGGTTTCATGGCGTTTATCCTTGGATCAGGCAGCCCCAGGCGGCTTGACCTTTTGGCACAGCTTGGCGTGGTGCCGGATGCTGTGCGCCCACCAGACATTGACGAAACACCGCTAAAGGCCGAGTTGCCACGGCCCTATTGCATCCGTATCGCTTTGCAAAAAGCGCAAGCCGTTCGGGCGGACAAGGATGACATTGTCCTGTGCGCCGATACCACGGTGGCCATGGGGCGGCGGATTTTGGGTAAACCTGCGGATGCCGATGAAGCGGGCGCGTTTTTGCGGGCCTTGTCGGGGCGACGTCACCGGGTAATTACCGCAGTGGCGGTGCGATGCGGCGACAAAATCTGGCAAAAGGACGTGGTCAGCCAGGTCAAAATGAAGCGGCTGTCGGAGCAGGAGCTGAAATATTACATAGCCTGCGATGATTGGCAGGGCAAAGCTGGCGGTTACGCCATCCAAGGGCCTGCATCTGCTTTCATTCCCTGGATTTCCGGGTCGTTCACGGGCATCGTCGGTTTACCACTGGCCGAAACTGCCGGGCTGTTGCTGGCCGCGGGTTATCCACTTTATCAGGGGGCACCATGAAGGGTCGTACCATCGTTCTGGACCATCTTAAAACCCGCGAAGCTGCGGCATTGATGGTCGACGGCAAGCTTGAGGATTTTCTGATTGAGGGCGACGCCCCGTCCATCGGCACCATCTACCGTGCCCGCGCAGACCGGCCTGTCAAAGGTCAGGGGGGCATGTTTGTGTCCACCCCCGACGGTCCGGCCTTCTTGCGCCAGGTCAAAGGTCTGGCCCCGGGAACGATGCTTTTGGTGCAGGTGACAGGTTTCGCCGAGCCGGGCAAAGCCATCCCGGTCACCAGCAAGGTATTGTTCAAAAGCCGCTTTGCGATTGTCACGCCGTTGGCGCCGGGACTGAACATATCCCGTTCGATTCGCGACGAAGACGAACGCGACCGGTTGCTGGAAATTGCCCATGCTGAAATGGGCGAATCCGGGTTTGGGCTGATTCTGCGATCTTCCTGCGCCGGTGCCGATGCTGATGAAATCGCCAGCGATGTGGCCAATACAGCAGGTTTGGCAAGTCAGATCATGGCTGACGAAGGCACGACCGCAGAAAAGTTGATTGACGGTGATGGTCCCCACACCCTTGGTTGGCGTGAATGGACAGACCCGGCAGAGATTATTCGCGACCCCGGTGGGTTCGAACATCACGGTGTCCTGGACGCATTGGAGGAGTTGCAGCAAACGGGCGAGGCTTTGACTGGCGGTGGCCACATCTATATCGAACCAACCCGCGCGTTGGTGGCGATTGACGTCAATACCGGGCGCGATACATCCATGGCGGCGGGACTAAAGACCAACCTGGCCTGTGCCCGCGCGCTGCCCCGTGCGTTAAGGGTCCGGGGGCTGGGCGGGCAGATCACCCTGGATCTGGCACCAATGCCGAAAAAGGATCGCCGTGCTTTTGAAACGGCCTTGCGAGCGGCGTTCCGGGCGGACCCGGAAGAGACGGCTTTGGTCGGCTGGACGCCTTTGGGGCATTATGAACTGCAACGCAAACGCGGGCGGGTGCCGGTGACGGTGGAGCAATTGTTATGACCTGCCCGATCTGCGACGCAAAAACCGACGCAAAATACCGGCCGTTCTGTTCGCGCCGCTGCGCGGATGTGGACCTGGGCAAATGGCTGTCGGGGACGTATGCCATTCCGTCTGCTGAAAGTGATCCTACAGAAGACCCGGATCATGATCCAAATTGGCCACCAATTCCGACCCGCCATTGATAGCATCTTCCAGATGCCCTGAGCCTGTGGCCGTGGCCACACGCAACAAGATTTTCGACGCGGGGCAAAAAGCTGCTTATACCAACACCTGAAATCACTGACCCATATGGCCCATACTGATCGATGTAATGACATCGGCACGGTCCATGAGAACAACAGCGTGCGCTCCGTGGGCGACATGTTGCTGATCTCATCGAGATGCATTGCATGGCCTCGGTGTTGGCGGTTGGCAGGACCAAAGCGGCACCAATACCGCGTTTTGGGCAGATGGCACCAAACAGGTAGGTATTCTGATAGCGCTGATCGGCAGGCAGTCGATCCGAAAGATCAAAGAAACCCATCTGTGCCATGACGGCCATTCCTCCGCCATATCATCCCACAAATCTACAGCGCGTTCAGGTAGGTGCAATTTATAGAGGTGCCCCTTGGTATAATATTCATCCATGCACAGGTGCATCGACACGCGTTTCCAGCAAATAGTGCCGTTAAGCACCAGAGTAAGTTGTGAAATTACAGACCGTTTTCTACAGGTAAACTATCGCGCCTCTGTGTTCCGCATCAGCCGTGTCAAAACCTATTTCCGCCAGGTATCCAGCCATCGCCGCAAACGCCCGTGTTTCTTCAACACGGCATCGCCCACCGCATCCACCCGCTCGCCCACATCCTGCATTGCCGGATCAACCGTGCGTTCAAGAAACTGCCGCCACATGGCGCGCAAGAACAAGAATGCGGCAACCACAAAGATGAAAAAGAAGATGTTGAACCACGGAATAACCCGCACATCCGGGCCATCCACTGCACGAATGCCAATCGCATTAGGATAGATCGACAGATATTTATTGCGCCAGCCGTAATGCGTCATCACCGCCCAGTTTTCGCCACCAGATGTCCCCACCGCAGCGGCCTGGGCCTGAAGATCAGAGCTGTCAAATTTAAAGTATGGCGGCCATATCCAGCCCGTATCTTCATTGCGATAAACCATTACCTGCCTGGCATCCCGGGCAATGAACCCCAGCAAAAACGTCTTTTTCTTCTCAGTATAGATCAGCCGCAGATCACGGGTTTCAAGCTCGGCTGAACCACTATCGGCCTGGGCGTAAAACAACCGGTTTATCGCCGTAAAATCGGTCCGGATCACTTCGGTCGAGGTGATCCTCACGATATCATGCTGAGGCAGTACATAATGCAGCAGGCCGCCGACAAGCACGAACACCGACACGAAAAAACCCGTTTTAATCTTTTGCATCATTCCACCCCTTCAATAGGTCGTCAGAAAATGAATGACCGCAACTATTATGGTCGGGATCACATAGACCAGCAGGATCAGCTTGGGCCGGATGCCCATGTTATACTCAACCATACCCTGGTCAACAAACGCCTCGCGCGCAGCCTCGTCCGTGCTGTCCGGGTTATCTTCGCCCCAGCGATCTTCCAGCTTCTCGCGGCGCACTGATTTGGAATAGATCGAGACCATGAAATAAACCACGCTCAAACCCACAAAGCCAAAAACCACCAGTCGGATCAGTCCCATTCCCTTATCTCCTCACAGCGCCCCACGGCCCGACCCGTTGGATCAGCGCCTCAGGCGCCTTGTTCAAGGCTTTTGCCGGCACAGCCTCGGGCACTTCACCGGCCATATCCGGTTCATGGCCAAACAAAGCCGCCCGCGCGCCCGCTTTGTCCACCTGATACTCTCGTTCAAGAAAATTGGCCACATAGGTTTTCTTGGCGTCGGGCCAGTCCACGTATTGGCGGTAAAACAGTTCCTTATGGCAGATGAACAATTGCCGGATATCCAGCGGGCACAGTTCTGCCAGCAACATGTTAATCAGATCATGATCGGGCGTATCGGCGGCGCGCAATGTATAGAAATACGCCGGATGTTCCGACGTTATGCTGGGCCAGTCCCCGCCCCCCGTAGACCAGTTTAACAAGGCCGAAAGCCCGGTAAATTCCTGCGGCAACAGGCTGGCATTCTGACGCGCCAACCGACGCATATCGGCGCGGGTAAGCCCGGTCAGGTCAAACCCTGCGTCGGCGGCCGTGTCGACAACAATGAAATCCATCTTTTGTTGCAGGATCGCCGCGCCATCAACGCCCTTGGCTTTCACAATCGGCTCGGTCAGATCGTTGTAGTCAAAGAACTTGGCGATGCGGTTGCGGTCGCCACGGTCAAACACATATTTGATCGGCAGTTTGCCAAGCGCGTCCTTGTCCCTGGTCGATATCAACGCCGGATGCTTCATCTCCTGAAACAGATACAGCCCACCAAAATGCGCCGTCCAAAAGTTTTTCTGCTCATATGCCTTATGCTTCAGGCGCACCGGATTACGGGCAATATCCCCCGATTTCCCGGCCAATGTTATCATCTTGGCGATCAGCACATCGTCAAACCACGCGTCTTCTTCGTCCTTGAACCGGTCGATCAGCCCGGCCAACTGATTGGCGTGCTGCAACGTCCCACCCGGCGTGTCCGCCTCAATCTCAATCCGCCTGATATCAAACAACTTATCCGGCGAACTTACTTCAAACACCGAATTGACCATCTCACCCGCCACCGCATCGGTTGCCGTCAGGGCAAACAATTGCCCGGCGTTCTCGGTGATGAACCGGTGCAAGATATCGTGACTGGTAGAAAACTGAACATTCAGCAAGGGGCAGCGTTTCTGCTCGGTGCTCAGCAAGATGAACTGCCGGTTGACGCCGCCGTGGTTGAGATAAAGGTGATCCCCCAAATCATCCCCCACCTCGGGGGAATAGCCGGAAATGTCGATATGAAAGTCGCCCAGCGCGGTTTGTTTACCGGTCAGATGCTGCAATGCGCGATTATAGCGATCCACCAAAGCCGGGCTTTGCACATGATGCAGATTGCCGAACATCAGACCTTTTTCGATCAGTCGTTTCATGGCTGAATCCTTTTGCGGCGCAGGCGGTTGAAAATGGTCACATAGATCGGCAACCAGATCATCGCCGAAAACCCGGTGATCGGCAGGGTTCGAATGTACAGCGGCACGGGCGCGTCGAACTCTGAGATCGGGTCCGGGTCGAGCATGTAGAAGGCGGCATAGGCAAACAGGAAACAAGCGGCAACGCCGAGCAGGCCGGCCGAGAACGGGCCGATATCGTCAAAGAACGGCGCACGCAGGACGGCCATAGCGATCAGGATGCTGGCAATGACCGAGACCAGGAGGACGGAGGCGAAGAAGAAAAAGATGGTCATGTTAGCTTCCCTCCGCTTTCACTATTGCTCAAGTCTTGCTTTAGTCTTTCCCATTCTCGTTTCAAGATTTTGCCCATCAATACTATCAGATCAGGGTTCTCAGCCGGGGAGTGTCTGGATTCGGCGGATTTCAAAGATTGGGTCATTGTTTCTGTGAGTTTTTTGAAGTCGGGATCGTGATGGTTCATTCGCAGTAAGATTTTGTTGATTATGAGGGAAAGACGGTTTGTCTCTTCCTTCGATATTGGCTGCAAACTAGCCAATATTCCCAAGTATTGAGAAAAATCCAATCTAAGCTCGTTTATCCAGTTTTGGCGAAACTCTGACAGTTTTAGTTCGCGAGCCAATACACGTTCAACATGTCGTTCATTGGCAGCCCGTCGCTCCGATGACTTGTTCATCAGACTGGTAACTAAATACGTTATTGCGGGGACACCAATGACAGTCACCAATTCCTTGTGGGATTTAATCCACTCATTGAATAAATTGAGAAACTCCAACACCTAGGTCACCCCTTCTCCTCCAAATACCGCCTCTTCGCCTCTTCCGTCCGCCCATACTCCCGCACCATAGTCTCAATCGCCACCTCGTCGGATTTGTCGGCATAGCGGAACTCGGAATCGGCATAGCGGTTGATTTCCTGCATTACCATCTCAACGGTGATCGGCTGGCGCAGCTCGGATATCATACCCTTTTTGGTGTCATAGTCGCGGAACAGGAACAACTCGGGTTCTTCCATCCATTCATCCGGCAGTTCAAAGTCCATCGCCCGCACCTTGACCGCGTCGGTGATGTTTTTGATCGCCCGCCCGGTGAACCGATCATCGGCCTGTTGAATGCCTTTCAGATAGATGCCCATCTTGGCGATGGTATCCAATTCGCCCACATCCGAACGCACCTTGTCGAACACGCGCAGCAACCCGTCTTCGTGCGGGCGGGCATGACCTGCAAAACTGGCGGCGACGGCGGATTTGATCTCTTGTGCGGCATAGGCATCGTGGTCGCCCAAAGGAATGTCGTGGTTCTTGCCCATCAACAGATAAAGGATGTCGATGTAATCATCCTGCGTCTGCGGCCCGTCCACCAGAAACCGCGCACCGGCACGTTGGCGCAGGGCGTCGTCGACATTTTCGGGATAGTTTGAGAACATACCAAACGTGCAATTGCCGCGTACGACGGTGTTGGCGCCAGCAAAGCTCTCCATCAAAACGGCGGTGATTTCCAACTGGCCAGCCGACGACTGCCGGTCACCACGTTTGCCAGCGAGGGTGTCGATATCGTCAATGGTGCCAAAACCGATCACACCGGGGTCCAATATTGTGTCGATGAACGCCTTGGCGTTTTGGCCAGACTTACCTTGATAACTGTCGATATTATCGGTCGAAAGGTTCTGG
>DAOUQK010000049.1:0-7500 GCA_030625695.1 Paracoccaceae bacterium
TGATGGCGCTGGCGCTGGTGAAATCCAAGGCCAAAGAGGCATTGGATGGGGGTGGTGTAACCGCCCAAAAGTTGAATTCCGCAATCAATGATATCCGCAAGGGGCGCACCGCAGATACCGCCAGTGCGGAAGACGGTTATGATGCGTTGAAGAAATATGCGCAGGATCTGACCGAAAAGGCGGCTGAGGGTAAGATTGACCCGATCATCGGGCGCGACGAAGAAATCCGGCGCACCATGCAGGTGTTGTCACGGCGCACCAAGAATAACCCGGTTCTGATCGGTGAACCCGGCGTGGGTAAAACCGCAATTGCCGAAGGTCTGGCCCTGCGGATCGTGCATGGTGATGTGCCCGAAAGCCTGAAGAATAAAAAGCTGATGTCGCTGGATATGGGGGCGCTGATTGCCGGCGCGAAATATCGCGGTGAATTTGAAGAACGCCTAAAGGCGGTGCTGAACGAAGTCACGACGGCGGCGGGTGAAATCATCCTGTTTATTGACGAAATGCACACCCTTGTCGGGGCCGGTAAGGCAGACGGGGCGATGGATGCATCAAACCTGTTGAAACCCGCCCTGGCGCGGGGGGAATTGCACTGTGTTGGTGCGACAACCTTGGACGAATATCGCAAACATGTGGAAAAGGACGCCGCACTGGCGCGCCGTTTCCAACCGGTGTTGATCGCCGAACCAACGGTGGAAGACACCATTTCGATCCTGCGTGGCATCAAGGAAAAGTACGAAGTTCACCACGGTGTGCGGATCAGCGATAGCGCGCTGGTATCGGCGGCAACCCTGTCGCACCGTTATATCACCGATCGGTTCCTGCCGGACAAAGCCATTGATCTGATGGATGAAGCCGCCAGCCGCTTGCGCATGGAAGTGGACAGCAAGCCAGAAGAACTGGACGCGCTAGACCGTGAAATCCTGCAAAAGCAGATCGAAGCCGAGGCGTTGAAGAAAGAAGACGACAAGGCATCGGTCAGGCGCTTGGAAAAGCTGGAAAAAGAGCTGGGTGATCTGCAAGAGCAGTCCAGTGAAATGACCGCCCAGTGGCAGGCCGAACGTGACGTGATGGAAGGAACCCGCGAACTGACCGAGCAATTGGATCAGGCCCGCGCCGTGCTGGACCAGGCCAAGCGCGAAGGTGACCTGGCCAAGGCGGGGGAGCTTTCATATGGTGTCATTCCTGATCTTGAGAAAAAGTTGCAGGACGCCAAAGAGGCGGAAAACACCAAACTAGTGGAAGACGCCGTTGGCCCCGAACAGATTGCCCAGGTGGTTGAACGCTGGACCGGTATTCCGACATCCCGGATGCTGGAAGGTGAGCGTGAAAAACTGCTGCGCATGGAAGACGAGATCGGGCGACGGGTTATTGGCCAGCGTTCGGCGGTGACGTCCGTGGCCAATGCGGTGCGCCGGGCGCGCGCGGGGCTGAATGATGAAAACCGTCCCCTTGGGTCGTTCCTGTTTCTGGGGCCAACCGGCGTGGGCAAAACCGAACTGACCAAGGCCGTGGCTGAGTTTTTGTTTGATGACGACGCTGCGATGGTGCGTATCGACATGTCCGAATTCATGGAAAAGCACGCGGTTGCCCGCCTGATCGGGGCGCCCCCCGGTTATGTTGGTTATGACGAAGGCGGTGTTCTGACAGAGGCCGTGCGCCGCAAGCCCTATCAGGTTGTCCTGTTTGATGAGGTCGAAAAGGCCCACCCTGATGTCTTTAATGTGTTGTTGCAGGTTCTGGATGACGGGGTGCTGACCGACGGTCAGGGCCGCACGGTGGATTTCAAGCAAACGCTGATCATCCTGACGTCCAATCTGGGCGCGCAGGCCCTTAGCCAGCTGCCGGATACGGCCGATGCCTCGGATGCCAAGCGTGACGTGATGGATGCCGTGCGGGCCCATTTCCGCCCCGAATTCTTGAACCGTTTAGATGAAACCATCATCTTTGATAGGCTGTCGCGTGGCAACATGGATGGTATCGTTGATATTCAGCTTGGCCTGCTGAAAAAACGCCTTATCGGGCGTAACATCGGGTTGGAGGTGGACGAAGGCGCCAAGACATGGCTGGCCGACGAAGGCTATGACCCGGTGTTTGGGGCGCGCCCGTTAAAGCGGGTGATCCAGCGCGCATTGCAGGATCAGTTGGCCGAATTGCTGTTGGCCGGTGACGTGGAAGACGGCGATACCCTGACTGTTAGCGCAGGTGCTGATGGGTTGATCATCGGTGAAAGGGTCGGCGCAAGCCACCGCCCGAAACTGGACGAAGCCACAGTCCACTGAACATAATTAAGAAAGGCCCCGTCATGGCGGGGCCTTTTTGGCCACAGGCAAAGGGCGGGGATATGGGTGCCCGGGGGTTTGCGGTTTGGTAGCTGAGGGTTCTAGGCGAGTGGCTGGTTTTGGGGCCAGAGTTAACATTTTCTGAAATGCAGCGAATGGCAGCTTTGGATATCCCAAGACGATCGTTGGCCGTTAAGGGGCAGTAACAGTTGCGGCCCGGTGGGCACTTGCCCCGGGCCTGCAAATTCTGTGCAGTTAACCCTATTTGGATTAATGCCGGTTTTGACCAAAGCGTTGGTAAAACGCTGTATCTGCCTGCTTGCGTGTCATCCCCATGTCATCCAGCACATGGCCCTCTGTTTTTTTCAATTGGCCCGCTTCACGGTAAGCGGCTTCCAGGCGCAGCAACCATTGGATCGGGTTGAATTTAGTGAATGTGGTAGGGTGGTTGCGGGTTGCATTTGCTGTGTCGCTCATTTGAAGTCTCCGTTTCGGGTTTGTATGTTTGTTGATGAACCCACCATCCACATGGCCCATAATATCAGCGCAAAATTTTCGTGCCGATTGCGCGCCCCAGCGTAAAATTTACGTAAAAAAATCCGAATGCTGTTAATTTTTAATAGATTTTGGCAATCGGGGGATTCGTTTCATGATAAATATTCAGCTTTTTGGCGGCTTTCGTGCGCTTCTTGATGATGGCCAGCCCCTGCGCGCGTTGGGCCGCAAATCCGAATGCCTGATCTGCCTCATGGCCCTTAGCGATGATCTGGAAGTCACGCGCGAAAAAGCCGCGGGCATCATCTGGTCGGATCGCGGCGAAGATCAGGCCCGCGCCAGCCTGCGTCAGGAACTGTCGCAACTGCGCCGCACTATTGGCAACGATGCCGTAGAAGCCACCAAGCGATCCATCCGGCTGGTGGCCGAACACCTGTCTGTTGATGTGCTTAAGTTCCGCGAAAAGGCCGTCATAGACGCCGCCGATACATTAGAAACCGCCGCCGCCCTTTATACCGGCCCGCTCATGGCTGGGCACGACCCAAAATCCGAAGGCTTTGAAGACTGGATCGAGGCCGAGCGCCGAACATTAGAAAACGAGGCCCTCGGTGCTACCATCCGACTGGCCCAACACCATATGGATGCAGGCCAGCCAGATCAGGCTGTCAAATGGGCCGAACACGCCATCCGCATTGATCCCCTGCGCGAAGTCAGCCACCGACTGGCGATCGAGGCGCTTGCCGCATCGGGTGACCGCACCGCCGCGCTGGCCAAATCGGCAGAGTTCTCCTCCCTGTTGCACGCCGAACTGGGCATCACCCCAAGCGAAGGGATGCTAACCCTTAACCAGAAACTGATTACCGGAGATATCAATCTTTCCCCGCTGGTGCCCGCCACCGCTGTCACAGCAGTCTCGCCACTGGGAAGTACGTTCAAGGGCCGCGCCGCTGTGGCGGTCTTACCCTTTCGCTGCCTCAGCGACGTACAAAGCGACGTGTTCTTCGCCGATGGCATCACCGAAGACGTGGTCAACGGCCTGGCCGTCTGGCGCTGGTTCCCGGTTATAGGGCGCTACACCAGCGGCCATTTCAGTGGCGCACCGCGTTCCGTTGAACAGGTGTCGCGCGAAAGCGGCGCGCGCTACATCATCGGCGGCTCCGTGCGCCGTGCGGGCCCGCGTTATCGGGTGACAACCGAACTTAGCGATGCGGGCAGTGGTCAACTGCTGTGGTCCCAGAATTTCGATGGTCAGGCCGAGGATATCTTTGAGATTCAGGACCAGATCAGCGACGAGATTGCCCGCCGCGTCGAACCCGAAATTCGCCGCGCCGAAAGCAAACGCCTTTACAGCAAAAAACCGTCTGAACTGAACGTCTGGGAAACCCTGCACAAGGCCCGTGTCCTTAAGTTCAAAAACGGCCATGCTTATGGCTCTGCCGAAGACAATGTCATCGCCATGGCAATGTACCGCGACGCCCTGATGCGTGACCCTAATTCCAGCGATGCGGTCAGCGGTATCGCCACCTGCCATTGGCACAACGTCATAAATAGCTGGTCAAATGAACCGGCCAAATCCGCCGAGGCGGCCATGCGCCGCGCCAAGCAGGCGGTGGAAATGGATGCCACCAACTACCGCGCCATCGGAACAGTTTCGATTATCCAGACATTCGGCCAGCACGAAATAGCCGCAGCCGAAATCACGGCGCGCCAGTCAATCGAAATGAACCCGTCCGACATCCTGACCCGCCATTACCTGGTGTGCAGCCTGGAATTCGGCGGCAAGTTTGATGAGGCCGTCGAACAATGCCACACCATGATGGCGCTGGATCCGCGCGCGCCAGGGATGTCGGTTCTGCAGGGCGACCTGTCCACCTGTCTGCTTTTGGGCGGCAACGCCCGCGAAGCCGTGGATTATTCCCGCAAATCAATGGAATCCGATCCAGGCTATTCCCGCGGGCGCCAACGCCTGATCGCTGCCCTTGTTGCGGCAGGCGACATGAAAGATGCGCATCACGAATACGAAATCCTGAAAAAGGACATGCCGGGTTTTAACCTGGACTACGTTCAGCGCACCTATCCGTTCGTGCATGATGAACATTTGCAAGCCTATTCGAACTACTTCGCCGCTGTTGGGGTCAGCTAGGGCTCAGACAGAAAAGTGGCACATAGCCACGCCAATACTGAACTTTTAACAGGAGATTAAAATGACTAATAATTGGATGATCAAAAGCCACACATTTGGCAACTGTAACTGTACTGCGAATTGTGGCTGCCAGTTTAACCTGCCATCCACAAACGGGTTTTGCCAGTTTGTAGAAGCCGGTCACCTGGTCGAAGGACATTATGAAGATATTTCGCTGGCAGGCTTAAACTGGGCGTTCATGATAATCTGGCCCGGCGAAATTGCCGAAGGTAACGGCCGCGAACTGATAATCATTGACGAACGCGCAGATGAAGCACAACGCGAAGCCTTGCGCAAAATCATTCTGGGCGAGGTTGGCGAACCAGGATCAAATCACTTCTCTGTTTTCAACAGCACTTGCGTGGAAGTTCTTGCTCCTGTCTTCGCGCCCATAAATATCAAGGTTGATATCGAGGCCCGCACGGCCAGCCTGGACGTTCCGGGGATGATCCATGCGTCAGGTACGCCGATCATCAATGCATTCAATGGCGACCCATTTCATATTGCACTAGAGCGCTCGTCCGGCAGCTTTGAATTCACGCACGCGGAAATTGGTGCGGGAACTGCGTCGGTCTCCGGGGATCTAGCCATGGAACTTGACGGGTCCTATGCGCAGTTCTGTGTGCATCACTATGACCAGAACGGCCTGGTCGCGGCGTGACAAGGCCGGTGGAACCACGTTTCCTTAGACCTGCGTCCTTGGCCCGGCGCGATATTGTTGCGTTGGTTGCCGCGCTGGCAATTCTGGTCGCTGTTTGTTGGTGGTACCTTTTGATTATGGCGCATTCCATGTCCAATATGGCCGGTATGTCGGAAATGGGTGTTGCCATGCCAACCCTGGGCATCAAACCTTGGACGGCTTCCGACTTTTTAATGATGTTTGCCATGTGGGCGATCATGATGATTGCCATGATGGTACCAACTGCGATGCGCGCAGTATTGATTTTCGCACATATCAGTGCGCGCCTAGAAATGCGCGGCCGTCCCTTCGTGTCGGGATACTGGTTTGCAGGCGGGTATATCCTAGCCTGGGCAGGTTTTGCCGCCACCGCCACATTCCTGCAATGGGCGCTTGATCAGGCGGCATATTTGTCGCCTGAAATGGTGATCTACAGCCCTCTGATCGGAGCCGGAATATTGCTACTGGCTGGAGCTTGGCAAATGACACCCCTGAAAGATACCTGCCTTAAGCATTGCCAATCGCCATTGGTTTATTTGGCACAGAATTTCCGAGCGGGAAGACTCGGCGCTCTGCGAGTTGGTTTCAGACATGGGCTTTATTGTTTAGGATGCTGTTGGGCATTGATGGGGTTGCTGTTTGTGGCCGGCGTCATGAACCTGGCCTGGATTTTGGCGATAACTGCGTTCGTACTGGTGGAAAAGTTGTTGCCGATCAAATTCCAAATATCCCGGATAACAGGTGTGGGCATGTTTCTTGCCGCAGTTGGCTATTTTGCGTGGTCGGTCTGATCGTTCCGAGGCAATGCAAGACATATTAGGAACAGGAGATTTTCTGCCACTGGGTGAATGTCTATATTGTACCTGCATTGCAGCCACGGCTGACGCAAGAACCGCCAGCATAGGATACGCAATATCGCAAAAACATACCCAGTTTGAATCTGGATTTTGTCAAATGCACCTATCCATTTGTGCACGACGAACATCGCCAAGCCTATTCGAGCTATTTCTCCCAGGTGGGCGTGCAGTAATTTTGGCATGCGCGAGATGTCTTGAACAACCCAAACCGACCTTGGTGAAAGCGTGGCGAATTCACACTTTGTCCCGCACAGCAGCCATCGGTCATACCGGGGTAGACCGTTATAATAACCCGTCACCCCCGCAGGGCTGGCAAACCCACGCCCGAGCTTTCAAATCCGCCATCCACCGCAATCGTTTGCCCGGTGACATAGCTGGCCTTGTCCGAACATAAAAACACGATCACTTCGGCAATTTCGCGCTCCGCCCCGTATCGGTTCAGTGGGATCGCGTCGTAATAGGCGGCGATGATTTCAGGGGCGTGGACGGCCATTGCCAGTTTGGTCTTCACTGGCCCCGGTGCCACGCAATTTGCGCGCACCCCATATTCGCCCAGTTCCACGGCCTGTTGGCGGGTCAAATGGCGCACGGCGGCCTTGGATGTGCCGTAAGCCACCCGTAAGGTGGACGCGCGTCCGCCGGAAATTGATGCAATATTAACAATTGCGCCGCTTGATTTTTTTAGGGCGGGAATGGCCGACTGGCTGCACAGGAAAACACCGTCCAGGTTGGTTGCCATCACGGTGCGCCATTTGGTAAAATCGGTGTCCTCAATCTGTGAAAACTCGGCCACACCGGCGTTATTAACCAGCGCATCAATACCGCCCAACGTATCGACCACTTCGCCGATCATCCCGTCAACCTGATTGGAAATTGAAACATCGCAATCAATGGCCAGAACATTTTGCAGGTCTTTGGCTGCCTTTTTCAATTCCCGCCCGTCGCGGTCTATCATTGCGACCTGCCAGCCCTGTTCCAGAAACAGTTTTGTTGTTGCCAGACCAA
>DAOUQK010000049.1:12500-14727 GCA_030625695.1 Paracoccaceae bacterium
TGGATTTGTATTACTCCTAATACGGGCTTGCCTGACCGCAGCCATACGGACAAATCTTGCACAAATAAGTCTTTCTTTAGATGTTTATTTGTTGTTCAAACAAGACGAGTTCCGTTTGAACAGCCAGCAAATAAGCATTGATAATGAGAACGATCAAGCGACTTAAGGGCATCTGGTGGATGCCTTGGCGTTGAGAGGCGATGAAGGACGTGATACGCTGCGATAAGCGTCGGGGAGCTGCGAATAAGCTTTGATCCGGCGATTTCCGAATGGGGAAACCCGGCCATTTATGGTCATCATACACTGAATACATAGGTGTATGAAGCAAACCCGGAGAACTGAAACATCTAAGTACCCGGAGGAAAGGACATCAACCGAGACTCCGTTAGTAGTGGCGAGCGAACGCGGACCAGGCCAATGCCTGGGATTTTTTAACTGGAAATGGATGGAAAGCCATGCCGTAGTGGGTGATAGCCCCGTACAGGTGTTGAAAATTCCAGGATACGAGTAGGGCGGGACACGTGAAACCCTGTCTGAACATGGGAGGACCACCTTCCAAGCCTAAGTACTCCTCAACGACCGATAGTGAACCAGTACCGTGAGGGAAAGGTGAAAAGTACCCCGATAAGGGGAGTGAAACAGTTCCTGAAACCGGATGCCTACAAACAGTTGGAGCCCAAGGTTTGTCCTGGGTGACAGCGTACCTTTTGTATAATGGGTCAGCGACTTAGTCTGGCATGCAAGCTTAAACCGTTAGGTGTAGGCGTAGCGAAAGCGAGTCTTAATAGGGCGAATAAGTATGTCGGATTAGACCCGAAACCAGTCGATCTAGCCATGGCCAGGTTGAAGGTGCAGTAACATGCACTGGAGGACCGAACCCACTTATGTTGAAAAATGAGGGGATGAGCTGTGGCTAGGGGTGAAAGGCCAATCAAGGCTGGAGATAGCTGGTTCTCCGCGAAAGCTATTTAGGTAGCGCCTCGCACGAATACTGCCGGGGGTAGAGCACTGGATGGGCTAGGGGGTCATACCGACTTACCAAACCTAACCAAACTCCGAATACCGGCAAGTAATATGCGGGAGACACACTGCGGGTGCTAAGGTCCGTAGTGGAAAGGGAAACAGCCCTGACCGCCAATTAAGGTCCCGAAGTTGTAGTTAAGTGGGAAAGGATGTGAGAATCCCAAAACAACCAGGAGGTTGGCTTAGAAGCAGCCATCCTTTAAAGAAAGCGTAACAGCTCACTGGTCTAAATAAGGGTTTTTGCGCCGAAAATGTAACGGGGCTCAAACTACACACCGAAATTGCGGGTGCATCATTTATGATGCGCGGTAGCGGAGCGTTCTGTAAGTCTGCGAAGGGATACCCGTGAGGGGTCCTGGAGGTATCAGAAGTGCGAATGCTGACATGAGTAACGATAAAGAGTGTGAGAAACACTCTCGCCGAAAGTCCAAGGGTTCCTGCTCAATGCTAATCAGAGCAGGGTTAGCCGGCCCCTAAGGCGAGGCCGAAAGGCGTAGTCGATGGGAACGGGGTTAATATTCCCCGGCCAGGAGGTAGTGACGAATGCTGTAAGTTGTTCATCCTTATTGGATTGGATGGGCTGCGAAGGCGTTCCAGGAAATAGCTCCTCCATAAAGACCGTACCCCAAACCGACACAGGTGGACAGGTAGAGAATACTAAGGCGCTTGAGAGAACGATGCTGAAGGAACTCGGCAAATTGCTCCCGTAAGTTCGCGAGAAGGGAGCCCCGGTATTGCGCAAGCAGTATCGGGGGGCACAGACTAGGGGGTGGCGACTGTTTACTAAAAACACAGGGCTCTGCGAAGTTGTAAAACGACGTATAGGGTCTGACGCCTGCCCGGTGCCTGAAGGTTAAATGGAGTGGTGAGAGCCGCGAAATGAAGCCCAGGTAAACGGCGGCCGTAACTATAACGGTCCTAAGGTAGCGAAATTCCTTGTCGGGTAAGTTCCGACCTGCACGAATGGCGTAACGATGGCGGCGCTGTCTCCACCCGAGACTCAGTGAAATTGAAATCGCTGTGAAGATGCAGTGTATCCGCGGCTAGACGGAAAGACCCCGTGAACCTTTACTATAGCTTTGCACTGGACTTTGAGCTTGCTTGTGTAGGATAGGTGGGAGGCTTTGAAGCGTGGACGCCAGTTCGCGTGGAGCCATCCTTGAAATACCACCCTGGCAACCTTGAGGTTCTAACTCTGGTCCGT
>DAOUQK010000179.1 GCA_030625695.1 Paracoccaceae bacterium
CAAAAACTCCAATAGAATGGAATTGGGTTTCACTTCCTCACAGGCGCTTCCCGAAAATTGAATGTGAGTTTTCACATGGTTTTATTGTCTGCGGCATCAGAAACAGGACTGGTATCAAGAATTGCACAGGCAGTCATAAGATCAAGGTGCGCACCACCGCCATTTTTGAATACGGTAATGTCGTCGGCTGAGTTGCGCGCGCGTGCCCCCGCATTCAATTGGTAGAGGTCTGCTAAAATGTCCGCTTCAGAAATTGCGCCTGTTTCCAATGGGATCTTGATCTCGCCAATATGATGCAGGGTGGTGTCGCGGCTGTCGACGAACAGGCGCGCCTTTTGCAACAACGCATCATCCGCCTCGCGCATTTCAGCGCGAAAAGCACCTATCAGGTCAACATGGGTGCCCGGTTGCACCCATGCGCCTTTCAGCACAGGTTCGGTGGACATGGTGGCCGTTGTGATGATGTCCGCCTTTGCGACGGCAGTTTCCAAATCTTTGACTGCAGTCGTGTCTAAGCCTTTGGCTGTTAATTCATCCGCCAGCACTTTGGCTTTTGATCCGGTACGGTTCCAGATCATGAAGTCTGTCAATTCAGGAAAGGTCTGACTGTAAGCAGCAATCACGTTTGCGGCCACCTTTCCGGCCCCGATCACAAGCATCGTCCGGCTGTTAGGCCGTGCTAGATAGCGTGCGCCCAGAGCCGAATCTGCAGCCGTTTTCAAATTGGTAATCAGATCGCTTGCAATGACTGCGCGCAGTGCACCGTTTCGTTCATCAAAGACCTGCATTGCGCCTTGAACTGTTGGCAATCCGATTGCGGTATTTCCAGCCATCACCGTCACGCTTTTGACACCGAACCCGAGGCCCTTGATCCAAGCTGCGCGGCTGAGCAGAGTTTGGCCTGGTGGGCCTAAAAACGTATCCTCTATTTGGGCCGCGGGCAAAGCATGGCCTGCGTCAATGGCATTAATAAACAGGGGCCAGTGAATGTCATCACCAAGGTTGTCTGCGGTGATAACTTTCATTAGTTCACAACCTTCATAAACTCGCGGGTAATGTCGTGTAGCGGATTGTTAAACATCTGCACTGGCGTGCCTTCCTCGACGATTTCACCCGCAGCCATAAGGATCACCCGGTCAGCGACCGCACGGGCAAATCCCATCTCATGCGTGACGCAAACAATCGTCATGTCTGCGCGGGCGAGGTCTTGCATCACGTCCAGCACCTCTGAAATCATCTCGGGGTCTAGCGCTGAAGTGGGTTCGTCAAACAGCATGATCTCAGGTTTGAGGCATAGCGCACGTGCAAGGGCGACGCGTTGCTGTTGCCCACCCGACAGTTGGTCGGGGAATTTGGCGGCGTGGATGTTGACCTGCATTTTCTTAAGTTGCTCTTGCGCCTCCTCAGTGGCAGCCCCGCGATCCCGACCCAAGGAACGGATTTGCGGCAGAACGCAGTTTTCTAAATTGGTTAGGTGCGGAAACAGATTGAAATTTTGAAACACCATGCCAACACGTTTCCGGACCTGATCCAGCACCTGAGTATTGTCCCCTACGGCCATTCCCAAGACGTCGATGTCCCCCGAGGTATAACTCTCCAATCCGTTCATGCAGCGGATCAGCGTCGATTTACCCGATCCCGATGGCCCACAAATAACGAGGGTCTGGCCATCGGGCACCTCAAGATTGACGTTCTTGAGGGCGTGGAAATCGCCATAATGTTTCTCAAGTGAGATGATTGAGATTGCTGGTTTATGCATGGCCAAGCCTCATTCGTTTTTCCAGCCACGCCCCATAGCGCGACAGACCGAAGACAAAGACGAAATAGATCAGCGCTAGAAAGACGTAGACCTCGATGTATTGATTGCCCCACTCGCCAGTTCCGATTGCGGCGTTGCCGGATGCCATGACCTCGAAGAATCCGATGATTGTGACGATAGAGGTTTCTTTGAAGGTGATCACCGCCTGGTTGATCGTGGAAGGCAGCGTGTTGCGGAAGGCTTGCGGCAGTAGAATGTCCACCACCAGCGACCAATAGGGCATGCCAAGAGCGGAAGCGGCCTCCGCTTGGCCGTCGGGTGTGGATTGCAAACCAGCGCGAATGATCTCTGCCTGATACGCGGCAAAGAAAACTGCAAAGGCGACAACCACGCGCATCAGTTTGCTGCCTTGCAACCATTCAGGCACAAGCAAAGGCACGATTACTGCGGCCGCAAAAAGGATTGTCAGCAACGGCAGCGAGCGCACGATGTCGATGAAAAACCCGGTAGATTTCGCGATCACCGGCAGGCTAGAACGCCGTGCCAGCGCAAAGACAACCGCCAACGGCATACCGATCACAAAGACGCCGGAGAAGATAAAGATCGTCAGAGACAATCCGCCCCATTTTTCCGAAGTGACCAGCGGTAGACCTGCGAACCCGCCTCGCATCAGCAACACAAAAGCGCCAAACCCGACGACCCACAAAAGCGGCAAGCGGCGAATCGACCAAAAGCGCGGCAGACAGGACAGCGCGATGGTGATGATGACGGCGAAACAGGCGAGTGTAGATCGCCATTGCTCCTCATATGGGTAAAGCCCGAACAGGATCAGGCGACCGCGGCTTTCGATCACTGCCCAGCAGGCACCGGCGTCATGGGTGCATTGATTCTTATTTTCGACCCGCCAGATCGCGTTAACAAAGGCCCAGCCGATCAGTGCTTGCAGACCCCAGAAAATCAGGACCGCAAAGATGATGGAAAAGATGGCATCGTACCACGTATTGAAAAAATGCTTCCTGAGCCAAGCGATTGCGCCCATTTGCCGGGCCGGAGGGGCCATTGCGTCAGCCATGATCAGCTCCGCCCTTTCAGTTTGATGCGCTCGTTCAGCATGTTCATCGCAAAGCCGATGGAATAGTTGATCACGATAAATCCACCCATCAGCAGGGTCATCAGCTCCATCGTTTGGCCGCTTTGGTTGATCGAGGTTGAGACGACTGCAAAGTAGTCAGGATAACCTATGGCGATGCCCACAGTGGTGCCCTTCATCAGCCAGACATATTGGTTGGTCAGCGACGGCAGCATCGCGCGAAAGGCCAGTGGAATGCGGATGAGGCGGTTGATCTGGAACGATGAAAGGCCAAGGGCGGTGCCTGCCTCCAACTTGCCGCGATCCACCGATAGCAAACCGCCTCGGATAATCTCGCCGATGTAGGATGCACCGAACAGAACCAGACCGATCAGCAGGGCAGAGAATTCTGGTTTCAACGAAATGCCGCCAACAAAGCGCAAGCCCTTAAGGGCGGGCGAGGAGATGAGCGGCACATCTGCTTCGCGGCCAGTGGCCAGCAGTACGGCGCAAAGGACTCCAAAGATTGCAGCGGCGCCAACCCACCGGCGTGTGGCTGTAAAACGGTCGCGCGAGGCCCAGATGCCAATGCACAACGCGACAAACGCCAATGCCAGCAACAACAGGTCATTGCCTGAAAACGACGGTGCTGGGAACATCAGGCCGCGATTGGACAAGTAGATGCCGTCAGCGATGGAATAAGCCTGCTTGGGGCTCGGCAGGTGGGTCAGGATCGCGTACCAGAAAAACACCTGAAGGATTACTGGCACATTGCGGAACACCTCGACATAGATGGTACCGACCAGTTTCATCAATGTATTGCTCGACACCCGCATCAGCGCCAAGAGCAGGCCGAGGATGGTAGCAAAGACCAAAGTTAGAAAACCCACCAGCATGGTGTTAAGCAATCCGGCCCACAGCACGCGGGCATAGGTCGATCTGCCGGAGACTTCGATGACGGAAAAGTTCATGGGCCAGCCGGTTGTGCGTTCCAGAAACCCAAATCCGGTTGCGATGCCTTGGTCTGCGATATTGCGTTGACCTGTCAGGATGATCGACACGATCAGCAGCGCGGCGGCTATGGCAAACCCTACTTGCAGGGTTGTGCGGCGGAACTTCTGTGATGCAAAAAGTTGGCTCATGAACCTGTCCCCAAAATGGTTCGGGGCCACGTCAAACGCGGCCCCGAAAGTATGATCAGTCCAGAACCAGCGGGTAGTGCAAGCCGCCATTATTCCACAGATTGTTCATGCCGCGCGGCAGTTTGTAGCGTGATCCATCGCCGATGGTGCGGTCATAGATTTCGCCGTAGTTGCCGACGGTCTTGATCACGTTATAGGCCCAGTCATCTTGTAGCCCTAAGCGTGTGCCGACGCCGGGTGTCACACCGAGCAGACGTTCGATGGATGCGGACGGCGGGTTGGCCTTCATCTCGTCCACGTTGGCTTGAGTGATGCCGTTTTCTTCGGCCATCAGCAGGGCGCTGACCATCCAGTTGATGACGTCCATGAAGTCGTCTTCGCCTTGGCGGGTCACAATGCCTTCGGGCTCAAGTGCCAGAACATCTCCGAGGATTTCGAAGTCGTCTGGGTTGTCTGCGTTCACGCGTGTCGCCGACAGGAAGGGGCCAAAACCCGCGATGGCGTCGCACCGTCCAGCGTAAAAGGCCGCACGTAGCTCTTCGCCTTTTTCAAATGCCAGCGATTCATAGGCGATGCCGTTGGTTTCCATATAGTCAGTCAAGACGCGCTCAACCGTGGTGCCCGCGTTCACGCAAAACACGCCACCCTCAAGGTCAGCAATGCCTTTTGCCCCCAGCTCGGTTTTGGACATGACGTAGAACGGGCCAATGAAGTAGGGGCGCGAATATTGCAGACCCAGTTCGGTGTCCCGCGTCATGGTCCAACCTGTGACCTTGATGATCACGTCGATGTCACCCGACTGAATGGACGGGAAACGCTGTGCCCAGCTGACAGGTATGATCTGCAACTTGTCAGGGCTGCCCAGAATGGCAGTTGCCAGCGCTTTACAGAACTCAATGTCAAAGCCCTGCCACTTGCCTTCGCCATCGACCTCAGCAAAGCCAAGGTAGCTGCCGTTGTGCCCGGTGCACAGCAGGCTGTCGCGTTCAATAATTGTGTCTAACAGGCCTTGGCCCTTGGCCTGTACAGCTGTGACGCTGCCCAATGCCATAGTGCCTGCTACCGCGAGGGTTGTGAGTATGCTTTTCATCGTTCTCTCCATTGTTGATTGTTCAGATTGGTATCGCCGCTTAGCGCGGCATTTGGGCGATGGGATCATCGCCGGTCGAATAGGCTGTCGAGACATCAGTGCTCGGCAGCGTGATGCCCAATCCCGGATCATCGGGCAGCGAATGGCGGTTGTTGGGGTGCCTTTGCAGGCGCAGCGTGTCGAAAAAGACGGTGTGCACACTGTGGTGTTCAACATGGGCAATCATGGGATCAGCCGCGGCAATTTGGCAGGCAGCCATCAGCGCTACGGCGGTCGAGGACACCTCAAGCGACAAGCGCGTCTGGGTGTCTGCGACCATCTCTGACAAGGCCATAACCCGCGAAATACCACCGCAGGCAATCGGAGCGGTTTGCAAGAATGCAATCTGTGCATCATGGACCAGTTTTTCGTGCAATTCGGGTCGGTATTCTGCCTCGGTTGCCATGACAGGCACGCCAGCTTTTGATAGCTGCGCCATACCGGCGTAGTCCCACGCCTTTGTTGGTGATTGAAACGCCTCAATCCGGTCGCATGGTAGCGCCCCGAATACCCGCAATGCGTCGTCCGCCGAGTAGGTATAAACGCCATCAATGATCAGCTTCGCGTCTGGCGGCAAGGCATTCAGAACAGTGTGAACCCGAGCGACATCGGCTTCAATCGTGTCACCACCGACCTTCATCTTGGAGAGCCTGAAACCGCGTTGCGCATGGCCCACCATTTCATCGGCCAACATCGCAGGCGTTTTGCCAGTACCGTACAAACCGCCACTGGCATAAAGTGAGACCGTGCCGTTGCATGTAGGTAAAATGTTTTTCCAAATAGGTTGGTCTGCGTGCTGCGCCTGCAAATCCCACATCGCGATGTCGATCCCCGACAGGGCAGAGGCCAATATACCATGCCTTGCCGTCAACGTCGCACGGTTGATCATTGTGTCTGAGATATCGGCCATGTCCACGAGCGAGGTTCCCAGAAAGTACGGGATCACTTCGGTGCGCAAGAACGCCACCAGCGCATCGGGGGCCGTGTCAAAGCACCAGCATTCGCCCAGCCCTTGGTGCCCCATACCATCTTCAATTTGGACGAAAACCGCGTATTTATTTGCCCAACGGATCGCAGGATTCCAGATTTTACCGCCCAGATCGTGGCAATGCGTGAACACGGATATGCCGGTGATTTGGCCAGCCATCTATTGGGCCGACTTTACAGATGCCGTCGAAAGTCCAATATCGAAACCCGCGTCAGGGCTATGTTGTAGCGCTTTTAAGAAGCGATCGTGAAATTGCATGGTGTGCGCATGGGCAATTGCATCAGCACGCGCGACATCTTGGGCTGCGATGGCACCTATAAAGTCGTCATGTTGATCTTGCATGACGTCTTGGCGGGTCGACGTATCTAGGATTTGAACATGCATGTGCAAGAGCCTGCGTGCTTCGGACAATAGCTCACGGTAGTGGCGGGTCAGATATGGGTTTTTGCCAGCCTCCGACACAGCGATGTGGAATGCAAAATTAGCTTGCAAAATATCCAATGGGATTGCCTTAATCGTCGTTTCGTTGAAGGCACCTGCAAATGCCCGAAGCGTGAGCAGGTCGTCTTCTGTTCGGTTTTCAGCTGCCAGTCGAGTCGCAAGTCGTTGCTGTATATCCAGCGCCTGAATGAAGGATGCGAAGTTCTGCAAGTCGAAGGATGCTACAATCGTCGACCGATTTGGTAACGTTTCCACCAAACGCTCGGCTAACAAACGGTTCAGCGCCTCGCGGACCGGTGACCTCGACACGGCAAAGCGCTTGGAAAGGTTTGTTTCGTCGAGTGAGGAACCAGGCTCTAGCTTGAGCGTCAAAATCTCATCGCGCAGAACGCTGTATATCTCACTTGAAGCAGCACCACGTTGGAATGATTTTACAAGTTTGTCGGATTCCATGGTGAGAACCTCATAAGGATTGCAGGGATGATTCTTGTCGACATTGTGTCGACAGGATGTAGTTGTGTCTACATCTTTCTGGAAACGTTAGGGGTAAGATCCTGAAACACAACTTCGAAAGAACTGCACAAGGGCGTAGTTCAAAATTCATCCATACGGCTTTTCACGATGCCGAAGCCGAAGTTGGGGCATGATTGTAGGCGGGGTGGGCACGAAGATTTGATATTCCCGATGCCGATGTCGGCTTTGCGCAGAATGCAGTCATCTATGCGCGGCGCAGCATTGAACGCTTTTGGGTTCTAAGCAGTCATTCGCTGCGTATTCCACCAACGGCTGCAACGCGGGACAAAGCAGTCATTCGCTGCAAGGCCGCATCAAAGGGTTTGTTGAACGTCTGTTTTGTGGGCGAAGTTGCCGTCGGCGCTTCCGGCATTTACGGCTGCTTAAGGCACCTATTGACGCGCCTGCCGATGAAACGGTGATACAGTGGTGTCGCGCATTTCGGCTTTGATGGACTCTTCAATTA
>DAOUQK010000031.1 GCA_030625695.1 Paracoccaceae bacterium
AGCAGTTCGCGGATGCAATTTTGCAATTCCTTCGTGAAACCATCCCTATGAAATGGCGTGATTTCCGCAGCAAGGTCACAGACAATTTCCGCATCATATCACATCAGAACTTTCGGGTTTTGGCGTAAGGGCGGTATAATACATTTGAGTGAGTTGAAGTTTTCGCACGATAATCCGCATCTTGGGAACGATATTGAGTCATGCAATCAGACCGAACGCACACAGATGCAGACAACGCTCTTGCGCAAGAAGTGCAAAACCTGAAGCAAGAGTTGGCGGGCCAGCAAGCGCAGGCCTCCGCAACAGCTGAGATTCTTCAAATCATCAATAAATCGACAAACGACATCCAGCCGGTGTTTGACACAATCGTGCGCCATGCAACCGAACTGTGTGGAGCGCGCTTTTGCATTCTTTGGCGCTTTGACGGCACGTTGTCACATTTTTGCGCCAGCCACGGATTCACGCCCGAATTTGCGCAGGAATACCAAAAAACGCATCCGCCAGAACCACCCCAGGAAGATTTGGTGTCGGGACAAGTCATCGTGTCTAAAGGTGTCGTGCGGCTGGATGCTGAATTGTCTGAAAACTATCGAGAGAAAGATGTCGCCAAAGAGAATGGATATCGGCATATGGCGGGCGTGCCAATAATAATCGGTGGCACAATCTGGGGCGTATTTGTTCTTGCCTGGCCTGATCCGTTGGAACCGCAGGACAAGCATATCGAACTTGTTCAGGCCTTTGCCGGGCACGCCGGCATGGCCATCGAAAATGCACGGTTGTTTGAAGAGACACAGGACGCGCTAGAGCAACAGACCGCCACCGCCGAAGTTCTCAAAGTGATCAGTCGATCGGTGTTTGATCTGCCGTCTGTTTTGCAGGCTTTAATTGAAGCAGCGGCACGATTGTGTGACGCGACGATCTGTATTCTGTTCAACAACGATGGAGAAAGGTTGCACCTTGGTGCGAATTATGGCTGTTCGTCGGCAATGGTTGAGTTTCATAAGGAAAACCCACACAAGATTGACCGAACGAACATTGCTGGTCGCGTCGTACTTGAACGGAAAACCATACACGTATCCGACATTGAAAAAGACACCGAATTTCGCAATCCCCTGTCCGTTGAGTTGGGCGGCTGGCGTTCGATAATTGGTGTGCCGCTTGTTAAGGATGGCGAAGTTGTTGCCGTGCTAGACCTCGCACGCGCGACGCCGGGCCCTTTTAGCCCGCGGCAAATCGAATTGGTTGAAAGCTTTGCCGATCAGGCAATGATAGCCATTAACAACGCTGATCTTTTTGCCAAAGTACAGGAACGCACTGCCGAGGTGACCGAGGCGCTGGAGTATCAGACGGCAACATCAGAAGTCCTTGATGTCATCTCTCGCTCGCCGAATGAATTACTCCCGGTGCTGGACGCCATTCTCAAAGTGGCCTCCCGTATCTCGCGCCTGCAAGATGCCTATGTGGCGATGCTGGACCCCGACGATGGTCTCTACCATATCCGGTCAGTGCTTAACGCGGGATCGGAATTTATCAAATACCTCAAAGCAAACCCGATCGAACCCGGTTACGGCAGCTGTACCGGCCGCACGGCATTATCGGGGCAAACAACTTATATCGAAGATGCTTACAACGATCCCACCTACGATTGGCAGGAAAGGGCAGGCGTTAGCAGTTATCGCTCCTTGCTGAGTGTACCGCTGGTCAAGGGCGGTGTCACCGTTGGCGTGATTTCGATAGGAGGCGTAGAAAAATCTGCTTTTTCAATAAAACAAATCGCCTTGCTTGAAACCTTTGCTGCACAAGCCGTGATCGCCATTAGCAATGCCCGTCTTTTTGCAGAGGTTCAGGAACGCACAGCCGAAGTGACCGAGGCGCTGGAGCAGCAAAAGGCCTCGTCGGAAATTCTTAGTGTGATCAGCCAATCAGTCGCCGACACGCAACCGGTTTTTGAAAAAATTCTTGAAAGCTGCAAAAACCTCTTCGGAGGCGAAGAGCTGGATGTGCTTTTGGTGGATGAAAACGGCATGCTTCAGGTGGCTGCTTATGTGGGCGACCATTACGAAGCATTGCTAAAATCGTTTCCGGCCCCTTGGGAGATCACGCCGGCAGGAAAAGCGATCCGTACGCTGCGCGTGGCCAACTACACTGATGTTCAAAACAACCCGGATACCCCGCCAGTTCTGCAACGAATGGGACAGGTAGCGGGGTATCATTCGGTTGCCTTTGCCCCAATGATCTGGAACGGTAAGGGGATCGGCGTTGTGGGTGTCGCGCGCTCGCACACACGGTTCACAGAAAAAGAATTGCGGATCATGCAGGGTTTCGCCGATCAGGCCGTCATCGCCATCCAGAACGCGCGCATGTTCAAAGAGACGAATGATGCGTTGGAAAGGCAAACCGCGACATCCGAGGTGCTTGAAGTTATCAGCAATTCGGTTTCGGATGCGCAGCCGGTATTTGAAAAAATTCTGGACAGTTGCGAAAGACTGATGCGCAGCCAAAATCTGGGCCTGCTAACAGTAGATGAAAACTCTATCGTGCAACAAAGAGCTTTGCGCGGTAAGAAAACCGAGTTTGCGACTTACAGGTCCGCCCCTATAGAGCAGTCGATAGCCAATCATGCGATGCAGCAAGGCCGGGTGATGAACTACCCAGACGCATTGAACGGACCAGATGTACCGGAAGCGTTAAAGAGAATCGCTCAGAAAACTGGTAATTATTCTTGTCTGATTGCGCCCATGATCTGGCAGGGGAAGCCCGTGGGCGGACTGTTTATCGGTCGGGATTTCTCAGAACACAACTCTACGTTTTCTAAAAATGAGGAGAGGTTGCTCGAAAGTTTCGCGGATCAGGCGGTTATTGCCATTCAAAACGCCAAGATGTTTGATGAAACCAAGACTGCCCTATCTCGCCAAACCGCCAGTGCGGATATTCTGCGCGTCATCAGCGAGTCACCGACGGATGTGAAACCAGTATTTGAGGCGATTGTGCAGGCAGGGGTGCCGTTGGTTTCATCCGATTTGGTAGGGGCAATTGTCGCAGACGAAACAACGTCTCGCCTCATTGCGAGGGCGACAATGGAAGGCTTGGACGACTTACCTGATGATACTGCCTATCCAATCGACCCCAGTGCCAACTTTCCATCACAAGTCGTTAAGTCCGGGGAGATGTTGCATTTGCCAGATTGGACAACATTGGATCTTCCGCCATTTGAGCAGGAAACACACATTAAACACGGAGTAATGTCTTCGCTCATGTTGCCGCTGCTTCGCGGTAAGGAATGTTTGGGCGCGCTGGTATTTGTCCGCAAAAAGAAGCGACCTTACAGCAAAGACGAAATAGACATCGCGCAGTCATTCTGCGATCAGGCCGTGATCGCCATTGAAAACGTGCGTCTGTTCCAGGAAACGCAAGCCTCATTGGCGCGCCAAACCGCGAGCGCAGACATCCTGCGCGTGATCAGCAGCACGCCAACGGACGTAACTCCCGTTTTTGAAGCAATCGTTCAGGCAGGGGTGCAGTTGGTTTCGGCTAACAGGGTCGTAGTGTTGATTGCGGATGACACCGATTTTTGGGCGGTCGCGCGAGCGGACCCAGAAGAACTGCTAGGATCGACCAAGGGTAAAAAAGTTCCAATCGACCCTGCAATGAACTTTCCTTCGCAGGTCATACGTTCCAAGAAAATGCTGCATTTATCGGACTGGACAGCGATAGATTTGCCGCCCTTTGAACAAACCATCCACAAGGATGACGGGATCATGTCATCCCTGTTCTTGCCGCTTTTGCGCGGGCAGGAATGTCTGGGTGCGCTGTGCTTTATCCGCAGAGAGACGCGGGCCTTCACCAAAGATGAAATCGACATTGCGCAATCGTTTTGCGATCAGGCCGTAATCGCCATTGAAAATGTGCGGCTGTTCCAGGAGGCGCAGGACGCCCGCGCCGCCGCGGAAACCGCCAATGAAGCCAAGAGCGCGTTTCTGGCAACCATGAGCCACGAAATTCGCACGCCAATGAACGCTGTTATCGGGATGAGCGGGCTGCTGATGGACACTAACCTGAATGACGAGCAGCGAGACTATGCCGGCACCATCCGCGACAGCGGCGATGCGTTGCTGGATATTATCAATGAAATCCTAGACTTCTCAAAGATCGAAGCTGGGCAGATGGATATTGAAAACCACCCGTTTGATCTGCGTGAAAGCATTGAATCGGCGCTGGACCTGATCAGCAGCCGCGCCGCCGAGAAAAATCTGGATATTGCCTATATCTATGACGACGATGTTCCCGAAGCGGTGAGTGCCGATCTGACACGCCTACGGCAGATCCTGCTTAATCTGTTGTCCAATGCCGTTAAGTTCACCGAAGCCGGAGAGGTCGTTCTGACCGTATCTGTCAAACAGCACTCCAAGGACAAAGTTGAGCTGGCATTTACGGTGCGCGACACCGGCATCGGTTTGACATCGACTGGCATGGAAAGGTTGTTCCAATCGTTCAGTCAGGCGGATTCATCAACAACGCGCAAATATGGCGGCACCGGTCTCGGCCTTGCCATCTCAAAACGGCTGGCCGAGTTGATGGAGGGAACCATGTGGGCCACCAGCGACGGGGCAGGCAAGGGATCAACGTTCCATTTCTCAATACTGGCCGACCCAGCCACGCTGCCGCAGGCAGAGACCCGCAGCCTTGTCGGCCAGCAGTCCGAGCTAGTCGGCAAGCGGATTTTGGTTGTGGATGACAATGCGACCAATCGGCGAATTCTGGCATTGCAAACCGCCAAATGGGGTACAGAAACCCGCACCTCGGCTTCTCCCATCGAAGCCCTGGAGTGGGTAAGATCGGGTGAGCATTTTGATCTGGCCATCCTTGACATGCATATGCCTCAAATGGATGGGTTGGAATTGGCGCGGGAAATTCGTACTGAAAGTGCAACTTTGCCGCTGATCCTGTTCAGTTCGCTGAGCCTGCGCCCCTCTGAAACCGAAACGGGCCTTTTCACCGCCCATCTGGCAAAACCCCTGCGACAATCGCAACTGTTCGACACGCTGGTCACCCTTTTCGCGCCGACTAAACCGCAGAAACCCGTGCGAAAGCCGGTCGAAAAGCAAAAGGTAGACGCGGAACTGGCCGCCCGGCATCCTTTGCGTATCCTCTTGGCCGAGGACAATCTGGTGAACCAGAAACTTGCTTTGCGATTGTTGGAACAGATGGGCTATCGCGCTGATCTGGCCAGCAACGGCCTTGAGGCCCTGCAAAGCGTAAAACGCCAAATCTATGACGTCGTGCTGATGGACGTTCAGATGCCGGAAATGGATGGTTTGGAAGCGTCTCGTCGTATCACCCAAGACAAAAACCCGAAAGATCGCCCCAGAATTATCGCCATGACCGCCAACGCGATGCAGGGCGATCGTGAAATGTGTCTCACTGCGGGAATGGACGACTATATTGCGAAACCCATCAGAGTTGGCCGACTGGTCGAAGCCTTGATGAACACCGCCAAACGCGAAAGGAAACAAGGATGACTGAGAGCCCGATAGATCAGTCGGTTTTCGCCGAACTCCAGGATGCAATGGGGTCTGACTTTGTCGAGGAATTGGTGACCACCTTTCTTGACGAAGCCCCTGGAATACTGACTGAACTCAAGAGAGCGGCAGAAATGGGCGAGCAGAACACGCTGCGCCGGGCGGCCCATTCCCTCAAGTCAAATGCCAATATATTCGGGGCTCATGAACTAGCGGAATTGACCCGACAGATGGAAATTTCGGGCCTCGAACCTGAGCCTTCACAAATCGATATTCTGAACGCGGAGTTCAAACGTACAGCGACCACCCTGAAAGACCTGTTGGATGGGTGAATCCGGCAGCCGTCTTCTGATTGTCGATGACAACAAGGTCAATCGGCTGTTGCTGTCCCGCAGCGTCGAGTTATTAGGTTATCACGCTTCCGTTGCAGAAAATGGTAAAATCGCGATGCAGCGTTTGCGCGACGAAACCTTCGATCTGCTGCTACTTGATATTGAGATGCCGGAAATGGACGGGTTCGAGGTATTGGAAGCAATTAAACTTGATCCGGCACTTCGGGATTTACCGGTGATCGTGACCTCATCGGTAGAAGGGATCGACAACGTCGTGCGGTGTATCGAACTGGGCGCCGAAGACTATTTGAGCAAACCAGTAAATCCCGTTCTGCTAAAGGCGCGTTTGGCCTCTGGCCTTGAGAAAAAGCGTCTGCGCGATGAGCAGAGAGTGCTGTTAGAGCGATTTGCAACCAGCGAAGTAGCTTTGGACTTGCAGGAATCCGGTTTTGCGCTCGGCGGGCGGCAGGTGAACGCCTCAGTCTTGTTTTGTGACATTCGGGGATTCACCGCCCTTTCCGAGAACCAGCCGCCGGAAGAAACGATCGAATTACTTAACATTTATTACACACTCATGTTCGAGGCAATCGACTGCCATGGTGGCATCGTCACTTTGATGATCGGCGATGGGCTTATGGCTTTGTTCGGCGCTCCGCAGCCATTAGAGGACCCGGCCCGATGCGCTGTGTCGGCAGCGCAGGACATGCTGGCCATGATCGAGCAATTCAACCTGGATCGCGTTGTGGCCGACAAACCCGAAATCAGAATCGGTATCGGGATCGCCACAGGCGAAGTCGTCGCGGGATATGCAGGAACTCAACAGCGCGCTACTTATACGTGCATTGGCAGCAAAGTGAACCTTGCGGCACGGCTGGAGGCGCACACCAAGGTCATTGGTTGCGAAATTCTGATCGACGACGACACACGTAGTGCCTTGGATGAAAAGGTGGGATTGAAGACTATCCATCAAGTGCAACTCAAAGGATTCTCAGATCCGCGGGATGTCTATTCTGTTGTGTTTCACCAAAGCCAATAGTCTTTTGGGCAGTCGGGGCCTTGTTGCACAAATAGCCGGGAGGGATTCACGTCGGGAACCCAAAATGTTACCCGGACTGTATGAGCAAACCCATACCGCAGAAGTACAAAACCACGAACTGGCGATCCTATAACGCTGCCCTGAAGAGTCGCGGATCGCTTACGATCTGGTTTGATCCCGGGATGGATTGGCGTGCGGCTCCCACTGGCAAACGTGGGCGTCAGCCAATGTTCAGCGATGCAGCAATCCAGACCTGTTTGGCGCTGAAGGTTCTGTTTCGCCGGCAGGTGATCGGCCTCGTTGAAAGCCTGTTGAAGTTGGCTGGTTTGGACTGGGGGCTTTAGATGACAGCGCGCGTTATTTTCTCCAGAACCGGCAGATGCATGGAGCTTTCGGGGCTCACTTACCCCCTGTCTCCCGCGTCTAGACAGAATGTAGGTTGGAATTCAGGACCGGGCTATATGCTAAACCCCGCAAGCCGGGGTAGCCAGAGCGCCAGGGGCTGGATTAGCAGGACAAGCGCCAACCCGACCATCATTAGCAGAACATAGGGCAAAGCCCCCCGGATAACTTCGGCCAAGGGGGCGTTGGCGATTCCCTTGATGACGAACAGATTCATCCCCACCGGTGGCGTAATCAACGCCAGTTCCAGATTGATCATTAGCAGGATGCCGTACCAGATCAGGTTGACATCAAACTGCATCAGCGAGGGCAGAACGATCGGCGTGGTGATCAGGATAATCGCAATAGTTTCCAGGAACATGCCCAGAATGAAGATTACAAACATCACTACCAGAATGAACTGCATCGGCCCAAGGCCCAGGGCCGTCACGCCTTCCATCAACTGGATCGGCAGCCGGATGATCGTGACCGAGTGCCCGAACATTGCGGCGGCGGCAAGGATCATGAAGAGCATGGCAGTGGTGCGCACGGTTTCGTGGGCAGTCCGGGCCAGATCCTTCAGCCCAAAATTCCGGTAGACCACTACGCCGACGAACAGCGCATAGATGCAACCAATGGCGGCGGCCTCGGACGCGGTGAAAATACCCAGATATATCCCACCTAGAACCACTGGCGGCATCAGTAGTGACCAGATGGATTTCCGCATGGCGCGCGTGCAGGATGCCAGACCGATCCATTTGACCTGTTGGATCTCGGTTCTCAAGTACCCTTGTGCGATAGAGTAAGCGGCAAACAGAAGCGCCATCATTACGCCCGGGATCAGGCCCGCAATAAACAGTGCCCCAATCGAGGTTTCCGACACAATCGCATACAGGATCAGCGGCCCAGAGGGCGGGATCAGGATACCCAGCGTGCCCCCGGCGGCGATCACCCCATAGATGTCGCTGGGCCGGTACCCGAACCGCTTCATCTGTGGGATAGCACTGGACCCGATGGTCAGGGCAGTGGCGACGGACGATCCCGATATGGCGGCAAAAATCGTGCAGGCCAAGACGGTTGCGACACTTAAGCCACCCTTGAAATGCCCGACCAGCGCATTGGCAGCGTCATAAAGGTCGTCGACCACACGACTGCGGATCATCACATGCGCCATGAAGGCAAACATTGGGATTGCGGTCAGGATGCCGTTGTCCAACTTGGCAAATACCGTATCGGCGATGGACGAGATACTGCCTTCGCTGATCACCGTGATGATGATTGAGGTCAGCGCCAGACCGGCAAAAATCGGCATGCCCGTCAGCAGCAGCAGAATCAGGGCTGCCAGGATCAGAAACGTCATCATGATTTGCGCAGGCCCTTGAAAACAAGATCAAGACAGCGCGCGACGGCCATCAGGAACAACAATCCAGCACCAATCAGCAAGAACGCTTGGGGTATCCACAAAGGGGCCTCTAGATAGCCGTCGGAATAGACGCCGATCTTGCGGGAAAATTGCACTGCGTTCAAAGCGCTGACAAACAGTACCGCGGACACGATCGCAACCGACAAATTGGACCAGAAATCCAGCATCCGGCGTTTACGCCCAGTGGCTTTTTCGGTCAGGATATCGACGCTGACATGTTCGCCGCGGCGCAGAACTTCGGCGGCACCCAGCATGACAATGGCCACCACCAGAAATCCCGACAACTCGTCAGACCAGGTAAGTGGATGACCCAGCACGTAGCGGCGGAACACGCTGAATCCAATCATGGCCAGTGTCAGAATCACCAGACCGGCACTGACAACACTGGCAGCAAACGCCATCCAGCCGACCACCTTGGTCACCAGCGACTGAGGAAGGTCTGGGGATAGGGCATTTTGCGCCCCGTCCCCTTGATTGTTGTCTGAAAACATAAAGTTCGTCAGCTCTACATTTTCGAGATCAGGTCAAGCAAGGTTTTGCCGTCCTCGCCGGACGCCTCACCAAACGCCTTGTCGAAGGCCGGGGCCATAATCGCCTTCAGCGCCTCCATTTCCGCATCCGTGGCCACATGCACGTTCATGCCAGCATCGGCCAGTTGACCCGGGGCCTTGTCAGCCGCCTCTTCCGAAGCCTCGATGGCCCAGACGCCGGCCTTTTTGCCCGCCTCGTCAATCGCCGCCTGAGACGCAGCCGGCAACCCGTCATACCACGCCGGGTTCACATAGCCGTGGAAATAGATCGAGAACAGCGGCAGCACGACGACACTGTCCTGTACCTCGAAATATTTGCGCGAAAAGGCCGCCGAAATATCGGTCAGACCAGCGTCGATCACACCCGTCGACAGCGCCTGATAGACTTTGGATCCAGACATGGCCGACGGGGCAGCCCCCATGGCGACAAACCCGGCATCGGGTACCGGGCCAAGGCCACGGATTTTCACGCCATCAAAATCGGCCGGTGCAACCAATGGTTTGCCGTTCGAGGTGATTGCCGTGCTGCGGGTGGTGAACATCCATGTGACGTTGCGAACGCCCTTGGTCATCAGTTTATCTTCGAGAAACTGCGCGGCTTCGGATCCGCCCCATTTGTTCAGCGCGTCCAGACTGCTGACCGCGAACGGCCCCAATGTCACGTTCATCAATGGCAGGGTCTTGCCCCATTGCGGGTTGATCGAAAACGCGCACTCGATATCGCCCTTGGCCACGGATGTCGCATTTTGCTTGGCACCTGTCAGACTGTTGGCACCAAAGACCTGCACGTCAATTTCACCGTTCGACAGAGTTTCGATTTCCGCCGCCCAGCGGTCGATCACCTTGGCAATATGGTGCGCGGGGGGCAACTGATGGCTGCACCGCATGGTTTCTGCCGCAGTGGCGACTGACGTCATTCCCGAAGCCAGTGCCAGACCGGCAATAAATCCCGTAAATGTTTTCATTTTCTTTCTCCCTAAGTTTTCGTTGTTTTCGTTTCGCTTGCAGGTTGCAGGCCTGCCCATCTCGGCAATCCTACCTTTGCCAGGGATCCGTACAAGGGTTCCCCTGGCATTTCATGCTCCAGAACCTTTCGGACCCGGATCAGTTTTTCCAAATCCACGCGGGTGTCGAACCCTTCAGTTTGGCAAAGGAATACAAGATCTTCCATCACGATGTTCCCCGTGGCCCTTGGTGCCGCCGGACAACCACCCAGCCCGCCAAGCGACGCATCCAGAACCTGAACGCCCTGACCAAGCGCCGCTGCCGCATTGGCCAGCCCCATGCCACGGGTGTCGTGCAGATGGACGCCAAAGGGTCGGTTTCCGGCCAGTTTACGCATCGCCCCCGCCAGATGGGCGACCTGCCTAGGCCCGGCAAAGCCGACCGTATCGGCAATCGATACCATATCCACCCCCATCTCGAAACACTGTTCAGCCAACTTCAGAACCGCGCGCGGGGCCACCTTTCCGGCAATGGAGCAACCAAAACTCATGGCGATGCCAACGCCGATCAATGGGGGGGACTGCAACTGGTCACGCAACGCGCATATTTCGGCGATCTCGCGCAATGTGGCATCCTGAGACCGTCTCAGATTGGCCTGATTGTGGGCCTCTGTCGCTGAGATCACACAGTGGATTTCCGGGATGCCACTGGCAAACCCGATCTCGGAACCTTTTTTGTTTGGGGACAACCCGGCGCAATGGGCACCCGGCAAAGCCCCAACAGTGGCGATCAGCGCATCAATGTCGCCAAACACCGGATAACGGTCTCTTGGCAGGAATGACCCGACCTCGAAATGGCGGATACCGGCCTCATATTCCTGCCTGATCCAGTCGATCTTGCCTTTCGTACTTGGCCAGGTCGTAACCATCTGCAACCCATCACGCAGGCCGACTTCGCGCAGGGTGACCTGATCCGGTGGATAGACACTGGCGATATCCGGGACGATCTCAGGCATTTGACGCCTCCGTGCTCAGCCCAAGCTCTGCCAGAATCTTGTCGGTGTCCTCTCCCAAAGCCGGAACCGTCAGGTTCGCGCCCAACCCGTGGCCGTTCAGTTCCAGCGGCAGAGCTGGTGCGCGAAATTTCTGGCCGCTGACATTGGTGGCCGTGACCAGACCGCCCTCGCGCAGAACATGCGGGTCGTTGAACATATCCTCGGGGCAATTGATCCGGGAAAACGGGATGTTGAGGCGATCAAGCGTGTTCTCAAGCCCTGCCAGATCGTGCAAGGCGATACGTTCGGCAACAATCGGAACCGTCCAGCCGCGCGCGTCAATCCGGTCGGTGGCGTTTTGCAGGGTCGGGTTGGTCAGAAATTCTGGCAGATCGTAGGTTTGGCAAAAGGACTTCCAGTGGCCATCGGTTACCACCCCGATGAAAATCTGTTCCTGATCGCGGGTTCTGAAAATGTCATAGATCGGCCAAGCGTGAATGCGGTCCGGCATCGGCACTGAGGGCACCCCGGTCAGATCATGCTGCACCATATGCTGGGCCACCATGAACAGGCAGTTTTCAAACAGACCGACGCGGATTTTCTTGCCCTTGCCGGTATTCTGTCTGTCTAGCAGAGCGGCCAGAATGCCAATCACACCGAACATTCCGCCCATGATGTCGTTTGCCGAAGACCCCACCCGAAGTGGTTTTTCCAGCGACCCGGTCATCATCGCCAGCCCGGTCATCATCTGGACCACCTCGTCCAGTGCCGGGCGATGTTCGTAAGGGCCGGACAGAAATCCCTTGTGCCCCGCAATGATCAGATTGGGGTACTTTTCCCCCAAAGACTCTGCGCCGATGCCTTGTTTCTCAAGCTGGCCGTCACGAAAGTTCTCAATGAAAACGTCCGCCGACGACAGCAGTGCATCGAATGCCTCGCGGCCTTTAGCCGTGCCAAGGTCCAGAACCACGCTTCGTTTTCCGCGGTTGAACAGGGGAAAAAACGCTGTGCCCATCCCCGCCAGATCCCGGGTTTTGTCGCCTTTGAGCGGTTCGACCTTGATCACATCCGCACCAAGCTGAGCCAGGATCATGCCGCAGGATGGACCCATGATCATATGACTCATCTCGACAACACGAATATTTTCTAGCGGTAGGTGTTCGGTCATCATGCCTGCTTGGTCAAAGGTGATCTGATGACCGGCATCATAGGGGCAATATGGTCTTCAGAAAAATATAGTGTTTGGAAGATTACGTTCTGGGTTCTAGAATGCTTGGTTATGGATATCCGGCAACTCACCTATTTCGTCGCGGTGTTTGAACACGCGAACCTGTCACATGCTGCCAGCCATCTGGCAGTGGCACAGTCCGCGATCAGCCATCATATCGCCAATCTGGAGGCCGATCTGGGCACAATGTTGTTCGTGCGCAAACCGCGCGGAATGGAACCCACCGCCGCGGCACATAAATTATTTGCCCATGCCAGAATTATCCTGACCTCTCTTCGAAACGCCGAACAGGACATGCTGGGCGAGTCCGAAGAGATAGCGGGGGAATTCGCGGTAGCGCTGCCTTATACGGTTATGAAAGGTATCGGCGTACCGCTGATGCAGACGATCCTGACCGACTACCCCAATGTGCGCCTGTCCATCGTTGAAGGTCTGTCAGGCTCCAACCATGCCAATCTAGTGTCGGCAGAGGTGGATCTGGCGCTGTTCTACAACCCCCACAAGGATCACAACATCACGATGGAGTCGGTGCTGGAGGAAGAGATTTTGTGTGTTGGGCAACGGTCGGTTATCTCTGACTCGGATGCTCCCATAACATTCGAAAACCTGGCAAGACTGCCAGTCCTGTTGCTGCGCCATGGAGCGTCCTCACGGGCTCTTATCGACAGGCCGGGCCTGTTGGCCCGGTTGGAGGCTAATGCCCCGTTCCAGCTGAACTCGATCAGCGGAATCACCAGCGGGTTGCTGGCTGGTCTCGGGTGTACAATTGCGCCACAGGTCTTTGTGCGTGAGCAGTTGCAAGCTGGATTGCTGCATTCCCGTCTGGTCGTTCAGCCGAAATTGTCGCGGCTGTTGTATTTGGGGTATCGGCGTGATTATCCCTCAAACCGGCTGTTTGAGGCGATTAAGAGCCTGATTCTGAAATTGATTGAGCAGGAAGTCAGAGTTCACGCCTGGCAAGCAACCCTTTGCCATCACAGTTTCGATCATCCAAAGTCACATCCGTAGCTGACATTGGGGCACACGCAGCGAAAGCTCACCGCCGAAGCCCTCGCCCAGAACCCAGACCTCTCCATAAACAGGCTCCGCTTCTGGGATTTGCCCTACATTGACAAATCCATCCCAGAAAGCAGGTATTGGATGGCCCGCGACCTTGGTATCCCGGAAACGGCTTCATCCGGGAACTAAGGTTTGCGCTGCAGCGTTTTCGCTGGGCCAGCGAGAACTTTGTCGGCTCGCCGCGTATTTTGTCTGTCCAAGATTGGAAGATCGCATCTGCGTGCCCTCGCTATGCAAAAGCTGCTATTCGCGCATGTGCAGCGAAAGCTTACTTTGTCCGCTTCCTAGGCCTTGGTACGAAGCGCAGCGAAAGTCAGAAACCTGACCGCGCCATCAGCCAGCGTTACAGTCTACCCAATCATAGACAAAGGACTCGGTGAGGACGATAATTCCATCGCCGTCACGAGGGCGCATCAGCATGATCCGCCTTTCGGAAACTGGGCCTTCGCTTCCACATTCGGCATCGTAAAGTATTGCATCCATTCCGCGCACGTTCACCGGATTACTAAGTTTGCAGTAAGTTTCGTAGAAAAATACTTTGTTGGCTTGGACTTTGGCAATGCCGCCTTCTGGCGTGGCGGCGCAATAATCCTCATTCGGGCCATTTTCCCGATCGTAAAAGTTTCCGTCGAAGGGCCCTGCCGCGGCCACAGTTACAGTTAAGGCAACACTCGTAGCTGAAATAAGGGTTCGCAATTTTCTGCTCCATCTGAATCTACATGCCCATGTAGAAGGTCTTCCTGCCAAATTGATACAGCTTTGCACTCCGATCAACCTTCTTTTGCTGTTGGTGCCGTTCGCACAAGAGCCGCGATTGGAAAGCAGCGATTGGCCAGTTCGACGTGAACGGCAGTAAAGTCCGCAGTGCGGTTATCCGCGCCGGGCGCAGAGAAGGACCGCAATCCGCCTTTCGTGTCAAAATGTGCATGGCGCAGCATTCGGTATTATCGGACCAGAACCGTCGGCATCTTGTCTACGGTCGAGCCTCCCACAACCTGGGAGGATTTCACCAACGCGGCACGAATGGTTTGGAAAAACCCGACCTCGACCCTGACCTCGCGGGCCTCGTCACTGGCTGCTGCGAGAGCAAAGGCTCTCCAGAGCAAAACCCGGTCGAGAACACTTGGGATTTCATCCACCAAAACTGGCTCCTGAACTTCGTTTTCAGGAACTGCGGCTACATCGCGATCACTGCTGCCAGCCTTGAATAAACTCATGGATCAACCACGGCGCACCATGTCGACCGGACGACGCGAATGGGCCGAGCGGCTCTGAATAATGAGCGTTGGCAACAGGCAATTATTGGTATTTAAGTTTTTCCCGCAATTGTTAAACTGACCACATGCCATGGTTTTGGCTAGACCGCTGTGAGATCTGCCTGAATTCTGGATGAACACCGATTTTGACAGAAAACAAACCATTAGGAGGAAATGAAATGATGATCCGTAAAATAGCTGTGGCGCTGACCGCGCTGACCCTGTCTGCAACTTTGGCCCATGCCGAGTTCCCGGAACGTGAAGTTCTGGGAGTGGTGATGTGGGGTGCGGGCGGAGCAACCGACACAGTTGCGCGGGCGATAAATCCGGCAGCCGAAGTTGCATTAGGTAAGTCCATCATAGTTTTGAACAAATCCGGCGGTGCCGGGGCAATTTCGACTGCCTATGTTAATACAGCCGCCGCGGACGGTTATACTTTTCTTTATGGTGCCGAGAATCCACAACTTCACCCGATCATGGGTGTAGGCAAGCTGGATTATTCCAACTTCTACCCGGTGAACATCCTGGGGCGCGGCGTGGCGGTTGTGGTTGTGCCGACAGCCTCGAAGTACCAGACAATGGGTGAACTGATGGCGGATATTGCTGCCAATCCCGGCATGGTGAAAATGGGATCAACCGGCCCTGGCGGACTGCCCTCGACAGTCAGCGCGCTGATCTCGAATTCAGCGCCGTTTGACGTCATCGCAATCCCCTTTGGTGGAGAAGGCCCGGGCCTGACCGCAATGTTGGGCGGCGAGGTCGACTTTATGCCCTCTGGTCTGTCAGCCGCTTCCGAGCAGATCAAAGCCGGAAACATGCGCGCCCTAGCTGTTGTCAATGGTGAGGAAATCGGCCCATTGCCCGGCGTTCCGGCTATCACGGACGCCTTGCCTGACATGGCAAACTTCCTGCCTTGGGGGCCATTCTATGGTGTGTTTGTCAAACGCGACACGGCTGATGACATCAAGGCAAAATATGTTGCGGCCTTTGCCACGGCCGCGGCGGACGAAGGATTTCAGACCCTGATGACCAACCGTGGCAATGTGCTCATGGGTATCTCGGGTGACGAGGCCGACGCATTCCTGAAAAAGTGGCAGCAGGTCACAGCCTGGGCGCTTCAGGACACGGGTGCCGCCAAGGTAAATCCGGAAACTCTGGGCATCCCACGCCCGTAACCGGCACGATCACAAGGTCGGCTCTGGGTGTCAGAGTCGGCTTTCTGCACCCTAAGCGCACCTTTATCGGAGCCCACCCCAATGCCACACGACAGACCACGTCGGCCCGGAGAGATTGTGTTTGTTGTTCTCCTTTTGCTCGCCAGCCTGTGGTTGTTCTGGCAATCCGTGCTGATTTCCGGGTTCAGCGGCCTTTCCACACCCGGCGTTTTTCCGATGTTGGCCTCGGGCGTGATGGTTGTTTCGGCGCTGTGGATTCTGCGTGACACCGCAAAACGTGCGCCCGACGGCGGTGGCATCAGTCGCTTTCTGGAACAGGTAACACCGCTGCGGCAGGCGGTCATGCTGGGGTTGGTTGCCGTTTATGTTTCAGTGATGCCCTGGCTTGGGTTTGTCGTGGCTTCGGGATTGTTCCTGATTGCCACGATCGGCTTTTTGTGGCGGCGTAATTTTCGGCTTACTGTCGGCATTAGCGCGGTCGCACTTGGCGTTATCTATCTGATTTTCCGCGTTGCGTTTCAGGTTGTCCTCCCCAGGGGCACCCTTTTCCAGGGGCTGTTCTAAGTTGGACATACTTGGTTTTCTCACCCTGTCGTGGTTCGACCCTTTGCTTTTGTTTCTGACGGGTGCCGGAACATTGGCAGGCATTTACGTAGGCGCAATTCCCGGCTTATCCGTGACGATGGCCGCATCAATTCTGATTTCCTTTACCTTCAAATGGGACGTGAACGAAGCGCTGGCCTTGATTGCCGGGGTTTACATGGGCGGGGTTTATGGCGGATCACGCACCGCAATCCTGTTGAACATCCCCGGTGCGCCAAGCGCCATTGCCACAGCCATCGACGGCTATCCTATGGCCAAACGCGGCGAGGCAGGCGAGGCGATCGGCCTGACCACGGTAATGTCGGTGTTTGGCGGGTTTATTGGCATTCTGGCGCTGGCCCTGTTTGCCCCGTTCATTTCCAAGTTCGCAATTATGTTCACCTCGCGGGATTATCTGCTTTTGGGCATGATCGGCATTCTGCTGGTTGGCACCCTATCCGGCGAAAGCTTTGCCAAGGGGGCCTTTGCCGGGGCGTTGGGTGTTCTGATTGGCATGGTCGGGCTTGACCCGATGACCGCCGAAGGGCGCTTTACCTTTGGCACGATCACCCTGATGGGGGGCATTCCGTATGTCGTTGCGATGATCGGCTTTTTCGGCGTTGCCGAAGCATTTGTTCAAATACATTCGTTGAACCTGCCAGTCATCAAACAGAAAATCGACCGTATCATTCCGCATTTCTCTGATGTGAAGCGGTATTTCTGGTTGGCGCTACGCGCCTCGGGCATTGGCACGATCATTGGCGCTCTGCCCGGCACTGGCGGCGATATTGCCGCCCTTCTGGCCTATGACGATGCCAAACGCATAACCAAGAATCCTGACGTGCCCTTTGGTGAGGGTGCCAAGGAAGGCCTGATTGCCCCGGAGGTCGCCAACAACGCAGCCGTCGGCGGAGCGTTTGTGCCGATGCTGACACTGGGCATTCCGGGCGACGCGGTAACGGCGGTGATTATCGGCGCGCTTTATATTCACGGGTTGAAACCAGGGCCACTATTGCTGGTTGAAACACCGCATTTGTTCTGGTTCATCGTTGGAAATCTGGCGCTGGCCAATATCTTCCTGCTGATTTTTGGCCTGACCGGGATCAAGGTTTTTACCAAGATTGTGGAATGCCCCAAGGCGATCCTGATCCCCCTGATCATCATTCTATCATCGGTCGGGGCCTATGCGATCCAGAATAACCCTGTCGATATCTACTGGATGTTGCTGTTCGGAGTGATTGGGTATTTCCTGAAAACCTATGGCTTTCAGGTCGGACCGATTATTCTTGGCGTGATACTTGGACCGATGATGGATTCCAACTATCGTCGCGCCATGATCGGCGCGCGGGGGGATATTGGCACCTTTTTGTGGGACTTTGCTTCACATCCCATTTCACTGGTATTATCCATCGCATTTCTGTTGATGCTTTTGTCGCAAACACCTATTTGGCCGGTTTTGAAGTCATTGATTTCGCGAAAAACTAACGTTTCAAATCAATGAGCGGGGCTGCACGTATCGCGGTTATTTGGCAGATTCAGCGCCCCGTACAGAAAGGGCAATTCAAGCCAGAGATTCCAGATCGGACGACAGAGCTGTGTCCGTCGTCATATAAAATGGAACATCAGAGCGGCTTGAGCTTTGGAGGCTCTGGTTCGCTTGTGTGATTGATTATGCGGCTTATTTTTGATGTTCCTACGGGATGTAATATCCGGCTTGTCGGTTGATCCACCTCACCACAGCAGCACCACCACCGGCAGCACGGCCACAACCACGCCCAGAGGCGTGATCGGGGGCACAGGGGCGGGCATTGAGGCTAAGGGCCGTCACAGGTTTGTTCCGGCGCTTTCGTGGCTTTGGGACCGGTGTAATGAGTTCAGAGCGTCGCCGACCTGTGACCGGTGGATTGTCGGTCGGTTGGCCATCCCCATCCAAAGCGTGATGCAGCAGAGGTTCCTTATAGGGCGAATTAAGGATCGGCTGCTTATAAAAAGTCCCTGCCATGTTTGTAGTGCTTCCCGTATTTTGACGCCCAAGTTTATAAGCTATTGTTTTGGGTAAATTATTCTCCCAAGCTTAGCCTAGGGTCAGGCCTCATAGCCAGAAAATGACTGTAGCGGCGAGAGCGATGGCGGAGAGGTAAAGCTCGGGGCATCTGTCGTAACGCGTTGCGATTCGTCGCCAATCCTTCAATCTGGCGAACATGTTCTCGATACGGTG